>NZ_JAPYKO010000009.1:0-198494 GCF_037179585.1 Mesorhizobium argentiipisi (SeqCode) | reverse complement strand
TCAGGCCCGGTCAATAACGTCACATGGCTCATGCTGTGCTGCTAACTACGCTCGTAAGGACGACCTTAAGAGCGCAGCCTCGCTACCATGCCATGCTCGCGCAAGGCGGCCCTCGCCGGAGGCGTACATCTCAATAAGATTACCTTCCCGTGTAGCCACGGGAAGGCCGCTGGGTCTAGATTGAGCGGCGGCGCTTTTCAGCAGCGGAAGGGTGGTTACTTGCTCGGAGGTGCCGAAGCAGGCATGGGTGGATCACGGCTCTCCAGCTTTGAACTAAAGGTGACGGCTAACTCTGCCCATGCTTGGTTGGAGGCCTAAGAAGTTCCGAAGCCTCGACTTGAAGCACTTCTGCAAGCTGCTCGATGATCCTAGACTAGCATAATATTTGCCCTTCTCGATTTGACTGAGATAGCTCCTGCTGACGTTTGCCTCATACGCAAGGTCATCCTGAGACAGCCCCTTTGCATGCCTCAATCGTCGCAAGTTAGCAGCCAACACGTCCCGCAAATCCATGCGGGAAGCGAACCCAGTGCTCAAAATATACACCTCGATATACTGAACAAAATGCCGCCGTTCGCTTCGGCAAGAAGGCTTTGAAGATGCCAACCAAGGGGTCAATCGGAGGAGTAATTGGATTGGCCGCAACCGGTCAGGGAGGCGGGTTGAATGGCGCTCTGGCGGCAAGCGGCATCGCAAAGCAGACGCCTGACCAAAGGGCGGTAATTGAAGCGGTCATGTTCGCGCTCTGGGCGCAGGGGCATCAAGCACGACCAACAGAGACTAAGACTTTCCTGGCCTTATTCAGCAGGGTAGCCGCCTTGATGGTCGAGGTCCTTGTATTGCCTAGAACGCTGCTCCAGTCTTTGCCTGGAGTCGTGGTGGCGGCGGCGTTTGTCCTTGCGGCGTCCTATGCCTCCAATTGGTCCCTGACTTTCCAATCGCAATCGGGTTTGTTTCTCATCGCCATTTTGGTTTTGTTTAAGGATCAGATCCTCAGACGAGTACGCGAATTTCAACGACATTGGGGATGCAATCTCACTTGGCGGGCTAACCCAACGATACATTGACGGTCACTTCTCAGCCGGTCCCGTTACGGTCTTCGACGATCCCGACGAATTGAAGTTGCATTTGGCCACCTCCCGTCCACTGGGGCCAGGACAGCATCTATAAGAAGTTGAGGCTTTCCAGCATATCGTGGCTCTCCAGATTGATGATTGGCGCTCTCTAATGGCTGCGATTGACGGTTTTTGGAGAGAATTTCCAGCAAATGAGCTCTACTGGCAAAGTCTGAGGAAAACCGCCCTCGACGCGGAGCTATGAACGGCACCGCCTCGGAGGCCGGCAGCCCTCTCCGAAAATCTACCTTCTTTCGCTACGATCCGGTAGGAAACAATCTACAGAAATATCAATGCGTAATCCGACAGAAAATGTCGTCGGATAGCGAAGGACGAAAGATTTGCTGCCAGCGCAAGCGAATGAGATAGGCGGCCTATCAAGGATCGGGTTCCGCTATGGATTGGCTTACCAGCACTGGTGACTTGTTGAAGATCGTCGTGGGCGCAGGCCTTGGCTCCGCGTTTGTCCAGGCGAGTACCGCATATCTGACTGAGCGCTGGACAAGGAAAACAAAAGCCGACTTCCTCGCACTTCGCATCGCTGTGATGCTGGAGACTTTCACTGACCAGTGCGCGCAATTGGTATACGACAACGAATACGCAGAGGAATTCCCTGACGAGCCCTTACCCAATTGGAGCATCACACTCCCGACTTTTGAACCTTGGCCGGACGACATCGACGGGTGGAGATCGCTCGACCAGAACCTCGTTGGCCGTTGCCTAAATTTTCGCAGTGAGCGTGATCGCCAGCAAAGGGTGCTCCGTGATGCTATTGAGTATGTCGAAGACGATGCCGAAAAGCACGTTGCGATCGTCGCTGCAGATATTGGTCTGGCAGCGTGGGGGCTCGCGGAGGCATTAAGGACAGAGCATGGGCTTTTAGCCAGCCAACCCAACCCGGACGCTGCAGAGAGATTGGAGCGTCGCGCAAAATGGGCACAAGATCAGTTCGCAGAGGATCGTGCCCGACAAGAAAAGCTGCTTGGCTGACAAGGCCGTCTTCCCGACTTCTCAACGATCACAAGCGACGCTACGGTCGCTCTTCGCCATTCGACGCCCAGCGTGAAAACTTCAATTGGTCTGCGGGGGGGCAGTATGTCGGGCACCCAGAAGTCGAAAAACCATCATTGGTGGCCTGTGGGGCTGCAAAGTCACTGGGCCAACTATGCCGGTGATGTGTCATGGATCGAACCGAGTGGGAACATAATTTCGAAGCGCACCGCAAACCGGAAGATCGGCTTTAAGATACATGGGCATACGATCCTGCGGGGAAGTGCTTGGGAAAGCAGCTTCGAAGCCGAGTTTGACATCGACAACGAAGTTCACAAAATAATCGCAGCCCTGAAAGCACTTAGACCGTTCGGGTGGACACCCAGGGAATTCTTTTCGCTCATAAAGCTTCGTTTCAAGAAGAATACCACCTTGCGCGATAGGTGTAAGTACTACCATCTAGATGAAACGCTCCATCGGAACCTCCTCCTCCTGATGCACTCGCTGCTTATCCGGAGCCCGGCAAATCGCTCGCGATATGAGAGCTATTCAAGGTTCGTCGGCCGCCCACCCGACGAGGAAGTAGGTAAACTCAACATGATGCAGCGCTACGCGCTTGCAAAGAAATTGTGTCAAACCGGATTAATTTCGAACCAATACTTTGTGCTTCTGCATTCACCTTGGGATCGTTTTATTTTTGGAGATGGCAGTCTGGATTGGATGACCAACGGGCTGGCTGGGAACAGGATTAGCGGGAGAACACTTATCCCGCTGACGCCGCACCTGTGCGTCTATTTCTGCACGCCAATGTCAATGCGGCCAACGCCGAATTGCGCATCATTGCTGGCGGCGCCTTGGATGGTCGACTGGATAAATGATATCACGCAAGTTTATTCGAAGGACAAGTTATTTTTCCTCGGGAAGGCGCCGAAACTGACGGAGGCCTTCAGACAAGCGCAATTTTTGGAGCACAAGAAAAAGAGTGACGACCTGATTGAGATGCTGGACGAAATTGCTGGCTTCGGTAGGGAAACGAGATTTTTCGCGCCTGGCTCCATAGTGCGGCGCCGGCAGTAAACAGTGCTAGCTAGCTGTTCGTCCAATATAGGCGAGTCTGGCAAGATGGGGAGGGATATAAGACGACTCCCACCTATCCGAATGCACATCCATTAACCTCCTCCCGGCTGAGGTATGCATTCGTTTAAACGGCAACTAAATCAGACGTTTAATCACTTGAACTGCGTTCGATTGAACCTATCTTTCTGGCAGTTCTTTGATGTGATTTCCCGACACTGATTACGCGGCAAAATCGCACGACAATCGACAGGAGAATTCCATGGTCCCAATTCTTGGTATTGTGCCGGTGCCTGCAATATCGCAGCGCTCCGTGCTTGTCTGAAAAATGGTTGTTCGGGCGGGCACGGCCCGCATCGAAACCGATGAACTCAGCACTCAATTCTTGACCGCATCCCTGGTGGCCCAACGCTATTCCGTCAGCCTGATGACGCTATGGCGTTGGCTTCGCACCAGTGACTTTCCGAAGCCGCTGTACATAGGCAGAAACCGCTACTGGAGTTTATCCGAGCTTACGGCTTGGGAAGCGTCCCGGCCTCGCGGGAAGTCACTGCTATGAGATCGTCCGTTCGAACTGCGGCTCATCACACCGCTTCCCAGCGGGCAGCAATCGAGCGAGCCCAAGCGCGCTACTCAGACTATCTAGACTTCGGCGGAAATGTTGAAGCAGCGTTGCGCGATCGGTTTCTTAGTTTTGGCCACGCCCCTTCCCCGGAGCATTGGGCCGGTCTTCGCGCAATAATCGAGACGATTGAAGCAATGGCACTTGGGGTTGCGCCTCCAAAGTACTTTCTGTCAGCGCTTCCCACGGGCATGGGCAAGACGACGACTTTAATTGAGGCAACGAAAGAGCTCATTCGAATTGGTCGACGAACGGGCAATCCGGCTGGCATTATCATTTTGACGAATACGCTCGATCAAATCCCGGTGTTGGTAAATGAGATGGGGCTCGCGGACCATCAGTTCGCCGTGCGGGTAGGGAAAAACCGTGAAGAACTTAATGGTTTGGGGGTCGGCGAGGACGCCTATCCGGGAGAAAGACGGCATGAACGCGCACAAGTCTTGTTCACAACCCAGCAGAAGCTTCTTTCTCTGAGAAGCAAGGGTCTCGCTTTCAAGCACATGCGAGGGTTCTATTTCCAAGGGCACCCTCGATCTGTGCGCGTTTGGGATGAAGCCATATTCCCGGCTTGCCAGATTGTGTTGTCGTCGGATGACATCGACCGATTGAAGTCTCCCCTCGCCAAAGCCGGCTACAAGCAGCAAAGAGATGCCCTTGAGGCATTTGTTGCTAAGATGAAAGGCAGTTCGGTCGGCGACGAAATCGCTATTCCAGATTTCAATCTTCCGAACCCAAATGACGACGCAGCGCCATACGACGACAAGGATATGTGGATTGTCGATCAGTTGACGCGCATGTCCGAAGCAACGGCACACCTGAGGCATGACGCCAGCGCTGGCGCGGTCGCACTTCATTACGAGGAAATTTTGCCCAACGACTTTCCGCCACTGCTCGTCTTAGACGCAAGCGGCTCTCTTAGACTTAGTTATAACATGTGGAACCAAGGCCGCCACAACCTGACCATGCTTCCATCTCCGGGCAAAACCTACAGCAATTTGACGATCCGTCATTGGCGTCATGCCGCCGGGAAAACCGCCTACGTTCGCAATGAGACACGATCCCGGTTGGCGGCCGGGGTTGCCGAGGCCGTTGCCGAAGCAGACCCAGCCGCACCGATCCTGATAGTCGTTCGAAAGCCCGCGAAGCCTTACCAGAACATGGAACAGGCAATTCGCAAGGCAGTTGAGAAACGTTTCGACAATGAGAACCGTAAGCCGCCGGCACTAGAGTTCCTGACATGGGGCCGGCACCTAGCCGTCAACGACTACTCCCACGTCAAGCACGTGATTGTGGCAGGACTTTTGCGTTACACGTCATCTCAGGCCGAGGCCATGGCACGCGCTTCGGGTGGCCTGAGCCCCACGCAGCATCTAACCGAATTGGAGATTGACGCATTCCACAGAAGTGAGATCGCACACCATCTTTTCCAGGCGGCCGGACGCGGAGCCATTCGCAAAGCTGTAGACGGTGATGTGCCGATTGGATGTCGACTGGATGTGATCTTTGCGACCAAAGGAAACGGAGCATCGGTCTCAGTCGATGAAGATATATTGCAGAAGGCCTTCCCTGGGGCTCAAATCGTTGACTGGCGTCCGTTGCCCGTCGAGCTGAGCATCAATGAGGCAGCCCTTGTCCGCATTCTGCGGAACATTGCTGAAAAGAGACCTCAGGGTAAAGGCGTGAAGATCAAAGAGCTTGCTGTCGCTGTGGGAATTGCACCTGTCAACGTCTGGCAAGCGCTGGAGCGTCCTCACGTTAAGGCAGCGCTAACTCGGGAGGGAATTTTGCTCGACCGACGGCAAGGCAGACCTATGTCGGTCCGGCGTGCTGAGTCTGCTCGACTGGACCACGAACAACCGAGCGTCCGGCATTCCAAAAACGTTAACGGAAGGCGCCAAATTCGGCGGGCCGCCTAGTCCACTTATTATGGCGTCATGTATAGGCTCTTAACATGAAATCGTAGCAAGTTGCCGACACCGCTCGCGATACTTTCTGGGAGGCGCTGGCCCATACGCCCTGGGGCCCCACTGACCGTCGTGAGCCTCTTCGGCCGCCCGGGGGAAACCTCCCCCGGTTAGGGGTGGCATTCGAACTACTCCGGGGCAAGTTCGGTTTAGCCTTACCGTGTCTTCTCTTTTGGCGCCAAATCCGAGATTTGATGCTCACCAACCCGTTTTCGCATTAAAGTCAATAACCTGGCGGTCCAAATGGTGCGCTGCTAAGGACCGGGGTAAACCAACGGGTAAAACTGGGGTCTCACAGTTGCTATTGCCGAGCCAAAGAGCACTGCCGTATGGAAAAAGTGAAACGCGCCAAGCATTCTGTGATTACATAGTGGCGATGTCAGGGGGGGCGAATATGGATATGGAACTTCACGGGAAAATATTTCTGAACCCAAAATCCGAATATAACAGCCTCTACAAATGGTCCCTGCAAGAAGTAGATGATAACGGCGCTGTCGGCGACCATTACATCCCTTGGGGGTTCAGCCTCTATTTCACAGCGATCGAGCTTAACATAGGCGAGAGAATTGGCGCACAAGATGACGGCGACCCTGACGGTGCCATGACGATGAACGTCGAACGCCGGATCACCGCAACACTGGTTCCGGGTGACGTCCGAGACACCTCGGACCGCCACAAGACCGTGTATTCGATGTTTCGAACTAGTCGCATTATCTCCAATTTTCAACTCTCCATCGAGCCGTTAAACAAAGTGGATCAAAGAAGGAATGGGAAGGTATGGGGGACGGTTAGCTACTCAATCGAAATAGATTTTGAAGATCTGGTCACACCTGACACCGTTGTGTTTTACCTCTATGTCGATATGGACACGTTTGAACGCCTCGAACGAAAGATTTCGGCATTGCAAATCGACGAAGCCGTAGTCCGGGTCGGAAGGGTCGATGGTTTCTATGCTGAATGGTCGCCTGAGATTTCGACGTCCTTCGTCAAGGTTTTGACCCAAGGTACGGAACATGAGGTCGAAATTCCGGAGGGGTGCGACGTCAATCCTCCGCGTCTCGGTACGTTGGGAGAAATCGAGCTTTACCTTAGGCGTGCGAATAATCTTGTCGAACGCGGCCGACCGCCTGTGGAGTAGAGATAACGTGAGGGCCGAAATTCCCGCTAGGCAGACTTTCTCAAGACTGCCACCTTGTCCACCGTGATTGCCAGCATACGGATTGCCCATTGCTCCAAAGCATCCCGCTTTTCGTCCTCATACTCGTACCGGTTATAGATTGCGGCAACGCCGCTCACTTTACCGGTCTTATGGTTTAAGATCGCTTCGGTCACTTCCTGTTTGACGCCAAGCTTTGCGAGCTCCGTTGCACATGTGCGGCGCAAATCGTGCAGGTGCCAGTCAGGCAAGGGCGGTTCGCCGCAATGTTTGTCCAGTGCTTTCTTGCCATTGGAAAAGCCGCTGAAGGGTGTCTTGGCTGTTGTCGTGAACACGTATTCGGACGGGTTCCCGTCTGCGTCCGTGAGCCTTGGCAATGTCTCAATGATTGATTTCGCCAGCGGCGCCAGCGGCACGATATGCGGGTGACCATTCTTCGTACGCGATGCTTCGAGCGTGATGGCGTCGAATTCGTCGGATAGCTCGATCCACTTGAGTTCGGCAATTTCATCGCGGCGCTGTCCTGTCAGCAAGAGCAGCTGCACCATTGGCCCAAACGGATAGCCGCAGTTCTCGGCAGCCCGCCAAACGATCTTGATTTCCTCATGTGCGAGAACACGGGCGCGGCTCTGAGGTTTTGGCGGCGCTTCGGCAAGCTGAATGATGTTCCGGCCGATCGCTCGCGCAACCGGCTTCCAGCGGAAGAACGCGGAAAGTACAGCGAATACGTTGCGCCGGGCGCCAGGCGTCAGCTTGTCCAAGAGCTTTTCAACATCGCGGTAGTCGATCGTCCGAATGTCGGTGATATGGGTCCAGTGCGGCTTGATATTGGTTGCGATAATGCGTTCGTACTCGTCGGCGGTTGAGGCTTTGACCGCCCTCCCCTTGAAGCCGGTTTTCCGAGCGGTCTTGACGAAATCATCGAACCACGCGGCAAGACCTGTCTTGTCGATTTTTTGCATACGGGGATCATTGCCGCGCTTCGCGTCGTTGCGGACACGTTCGGCGATGGTGCGGGCTTGCGTGACGTTCAATGCTTGTGTCGGCGAGATGAGGGTTCCAATTCGGTCGTCGGCGCTGCCCATCTCGTCATAGCGTCCGATGGTCACTTTTGACGCTTTGCCATCGATCTTAGTCCGCACAGCCCAGGACAAGGCGCCACTTGGCTGCATGACGAGATAGAGACCGGCTTGGGCGCTGTCCGGTATCTCTTGCCGGGCAAGCGCCGGCTTCAAGCTGTTTATAAAGGCAGCGGCTTTTTTGAATTGTCCAGGGATCGAATTGGCCATCGGTCTCGCTCCGGGGTAACCTCAGGGGTAAACTGGGGTATGTTATTCCACGTTATCGAGCGTTATGCAAACCGGTGCTCTTACCGAATTAACTGTATGATTTTAATGCAATTCTCACGCTTTTCGTTACGGATCGTTACCCTATGGGGTGCTCTGGCATAAAATTTGTAAACCGAAGGTCGCGGGTTCGATCCCTGCCGGGGGCACCATCCTGTAGCGGAGACGCCCGCAATGCCCTTCGAACAAACGCTGTTCGCGAGCGCACGCGGCTGAGCACGCCTGTTATGATCGCTAGTGGCGTGACGCAGATGCGGGGAAGCAGCCCCGCCAGCAAGATCCGTCGCTCTATATTTCCGGCAGGATGCTATTCCGGCAGGATGCCGCCATGTCGCGAACCCTGATCATCGTTGGTCTCTGTTTGGTTGCCGTAGGTCTGCTATGGCCCTGGGTGGGCCGGATCGGCCTTGGCAGGTTGCCTGGTGATATCGTGATCGAACGGGAGAACTTCAGACTCTACGTTCCCATCACCACGGGAATACTGATCAGCGTCGTGGTCTCGGCGATCCTATGGCTGATCAACCGTTAGCGGCACTTCGGCGGTAGCGTTTTTCGCACTCACACCCCAATCGCCGCCACGAGCACCCTGTTCTGCCGCCGTATCGCCGCGCGCAGCTCCGGTATCTTCGCCTCATCGCGCTTCACGAACTCGATGAACATCATGTTCATGTTGTTGAAGATCAGCTCGCCCACCGCCGGGCCGTCGATGTCCGGGCGCACAAGGCCGAGTTCCTGCAGGCGGACTATCAGCGCGCTGATCTGCTTGGTCAATTCCCGGTCCAGCCCGGTGTAGGCCTGGCCGAAGGGGCTGTCGGGCAGTTGCGTCGAGATCGCCATCGCCTGGCGCCACATCTCCTTGCTCAGATAATTCAGCGAGTGCTCGATATAGATGCCGATCAAAGTGTCCAGCGCGTCGCCGACATTGGCGGGCGGGCTGGCGACCACCCCTCGCCCGGCATTCAGCACCTCGTTGACTTCCATCGACACGATGGCACCGAGGATGTCGCCCTTGTTCTGGTAGTAATTGTAGATGGTGCCGATCGAGACCTCGGCTTGCGCGGCGATCGCCTCGATCTTGGCGCCTTCATAACCGGCCTCGCGAAACAGCGTGGTTGCCGCATCGATGATGCGGCGGTGCCTATCCGCCTTCTGCCGTTCGCGCAATCCGCTCATATCGGCCTCTCTGCCACAAAATCATAATTGACTCAATTTTAGAATTGGTTCAACTTTTCTCCCAACAAGCCAGCAAGGCAGGGAGAACACTCGATGACCGTCAACGCCCGGACTCCGCTTTCCACCCTGAAGTCTAATCTTTCAGCCGCTTGCGCGGCTGCGGCGCTGCTCCTCGCTGCCGGAGGCGCCCAGGCGGCCGATCTCAACGCGCTGATCTGGTGCGACCATTCCGACCCGGCCCTGCTGCAGCCCTTCGAGGAGGCCAACAACGTCAAGGTCAACGTCAAGGAATTCGAGGGCACCGGCGCGGGGCTCGCCATCGTCGACCAGTCGCAACCCGGCGACTGGGACGTGATGGTGATCGATTCCATCGACGTGCCCCGCGGCGTCGAGAAAGGCCTGTTCGAGCCGCTGCCCGAGGACAAATTGCCTTTCGCCGACCTCTTCCCCGAAGTGAAGATGGACAAGTCCACCATTGTCGACGGCAAGCGCTACGGCATCACCGAAAAGTTCGGCTACAACACGATTGGCTTCAACAAGACCAAGGTCGACCCGGCCGACATGCAGTCGCTGGCCTCGCTTACCGGCGACAAATACAAGGGCAAGATCGCGATCTACGACTACTACCTGCCGGTGATCGGCATGGCCGCTCTGGCCATCGGCAAGAAGACCGCCGACCTCACCGAGGCCGACCTGCCGGCGCTCAAGGCCGAACTGCTCAAGGTGAAGGCCAATGCCAAGCTGGTCGGCGAAGTCACGGCCAGCCAGACCGCTCTCGCCACCGGCGAAGTCGACATATTGGTCGGCGGCGGCGAATGGGTGACGGCTGGGCTCGCCAAGGAAAACCCGGCGCTCGACTTCTCGATTCCGAAGGAGGGTGCTGTGCTGTGGTCGCAGTCGCTCACCATGTTCAAGGATTCCAAGAACAAGGACATGGCGCTGAAGTTCATCCAATACATCCTGAGCCCTGAAGGCCAGGCGCGGGTTGCAACCTCTTCCTGCTACTGGGGCATGCCTTCGAACAAGAAGGCGGCGCTGACCGAAGAACAGAAGAAGATCCTGCGCTTCGACGAGCAGCCCGGCTTCCTCGCCCGCGCCCAGCCCTATCCGGCCCCGAACGCCGATCTCGACAAGAAGATGCAGGATATGTGGACCGAGATGCTGCAGGCGCAGTAAACCGTCCGATGGCGTTCGCGGGAAACAATTCGCGTGCCCTGCCCTGGGCGCTGGTCACGCCGGCGCTGGCGTGGACTTGTGCGTTCTTCGTGCTGCCCTTCATCGCCATGGGATTTTCCAGCCTCACGGCGCATGAAGGCGGCGGCTTCACTTTAGCCAATTACAGCCAGTTCTTCACGGACCCGTCCTATTGGCGGGCGATGGTGAACTCGCTGGAGGTGACGGCGATCGTCACCGTCATTTCGATCCTGCTCGCCTATCCCTTTGCCTGGATCCTCGCGGAACAAGTGCCGGAACGCTGGCAGCGGCTGGCGCTGATGCTGGCCGTGCTGCCGTTCTGGACCTCCTATGTCGTGCGCTCCTATTCCTGGCTGCTGGTTTTGGCGCAAAACGGCGTCATCAACCGGGCGCTGACCGGCATCGGCCTGATCGGCGAGCCGCTGCAGCTTGCCAATACGCGTTTCGCCACCGTCACCGGCTTCGTGCATTTCTTCGTGATGCTTCTGACGCTGACCATCTTCGCCAATTTGAAGCAGCTCAGCCCGAGCTATCGCAAGGCGGCAGCCGATCTCGGCGCCGGGCCGCTGCGCACCTTCCTGCATGTCGTGCTGCCGCTGACTTTGCCGGGCATCGTGGTCGGCGCCTTCCTCACCTTCGTGCTTTGCATCGGCGACTACATCACGCCGCAGATCCTCGGCGGCAACAACGAGCTGGTCATGCCGCAGCTCGTCATGATGCAGATCGGCCGCCGCGGCGATTTTCCGCTGGCCTCGGCGCTGTCGATCATCCTCATGGCTGTGGTGACCATCGCCTATCTCGCCTGCGCGCGCTGGCTGAAAATCGAGCGGGCCTGACCATGCGCGCCGCCGTCCGCCTCGCCGCCTGGGTCTACGCCGTCGCGATCTACGGCTTCATCTTCCTGCCGGTGGTCGTGCTGGTGCTGTTCTCGCTGCAGGCGACCTCTTTCCCGATCCCGCCCTTCACCGGCCCGTCGCTGCGCTGGTATCAGGCGGTGCTGTCGGACGCGCGGCTCACCTCGGCGCTCCTCAATTCGCTGCTGGTGGCGGTGCTCTCCTCGCTCGCTTCGGTCACGCTCGGCTTTCTTTCCGCCTGGGGGTTCGCGCGCTTCGTGCTGCCGGACGCGGCCATCCTGCGCGGCCTGATCACGCTGCCGCTCACCGTCAGCTATCTCATCATCGGCATGGGTCTGCTGGTGCTGTTCAACTGGGCCGGCGTGCCGAAATCGCTGCTAGCGGCCGGCATCGGCCATGTCGTGATCAACCTGCCGCTCTGCTTCGCCATCATCTACAGCCAGATGGGCGATCACCAGATCAACATCGAGCGCGCCGCTCGGGACCTCGGCGCCGCCGGGTGGAAGGTGCTGCTCATGATCACCGTGCCGGTGATGGCGCCGGCGATCTTCGCCGGTTTCTTCCTGTCGATGACCTTCTCCTGGGACGAGTTCGTCATCTCCTTCCTGCTCACCCGCTTCCAGACGACGCTGCCCGTGGAGATCTGGAACCTGCTGCGTTCCGGCCTCAACCCCAAGACGAATGCCGTCGGCTCGCTGGTCTTTGCCGTCTCCATCGTCCTGGTGGTGTTTTTCGAATTGACGCTGTTGCGGAGAAAGCCGGCATGAGCGCGCCCCTCGTCGACATCCGCAATGTCTCGCACCGCTTCGGCCAGCTAGCGGTGCTGAAGAACGTCTCGCTCGCCATCGAGCCCGGCAGCTATACGATCCTGCTCGGGCCGTCCGGCTCCGGCAAGACGACGCTGCTTTCGATCCTCGGCGGCTTCGTCACGCCCAGCGAAGGCAAAGTGTTCATCCGCGGCGCGGATTGCACCGCTCTGCCGCCGGCCAAGCGTCCGACGACCACCGTGTTCCAGGACTACGCGCTATTCCCGCATATGAGCGTCGGCGGCAATGTCGGCTTCGGGCTGCGCATGCAGGGCGTCGACGGCGCGACCCGGGCGACCAAGGCGCGCGAGGCGCTCGCTCTCGTCGGGCTGGCGGCCGCCTTCGACAAGAAGCCGCATCAGCTCTCCGGCGGCCAGCGCCAGCGCGTGGCGCTCGCCCGCGCGCTGGTCATTGAGCCGGCGGTGCTTCTGCTCGACGAGCCGCTCGGTGCGCTCGATCTCAAACTGCGCCGGCAGATGCAGGACGAGCTGAAGGCGATCCAGAAGCGCGTCGGCACCGCCTTTATCCACGTCACGCACGACCAGGAGGAAGCGATGGCGTTGGCCGACCATTGCGTGGTGATGAATGACGGCCGTATCGAGGACGAAGGCCTGCCCGAGCGGGTCTATGCGCGGCCGGCGACGCGCTTTTCCGCCACTTTTATGGGCGAGAGCACGATCCTTGCCGGCACCGTCACCGAGGCGAAGAACGGGATCGTCACGGCCATGACGGCGCTCGGGCCGATTTCACTGCCCGGTGCATCGCCTGCCGGCGCCACGGTCGCGCTCGCCATCCGACCCGAGCACATGGTTCTCGGTGATGCGAAGAGCGATGTCGCGCTGGGCATGGCCAAGGTCGGCGATGTCGTCTTCCAGGGCAGCTTCAAGCGCGTTCTTGCCACGTCGGCGCTGGATCCTGCACTGCAATTTATCGCGAAGGCGCCCGCTTCCGCCGCTGTTCAGGCAGGCGACACGATCCCGGTTTCGTGCCAGGCTCAAGACATCATCTTATTGGCGGACTGATCAATGGGCATGCTTCCGGTCATCGAGGCTCCGGACTGGTACGAGACCATCCGCATGAGCGACGACATCACGCTCATTCATGAGCCGTGGATAAAGCCGTTCTTCCGCTGCAACATCTGGCATGTGCGGGGGCGCGACCGCGATCTGTTGTTCGACACCGGCCTCGGCCATTTCAGCCTGAGGCGCCATGTGCCGCTGGTGAGCGAGCGCAAGCTTACTTGCGTGGCCAGCCACACGCATTTCGACCATATCGGCTGCCATCACGAATTTCCGGAGCGCTGCGTGCATTCGGCCGAAGCGGCAATCCTGGCCGATCCGCGCAACGAATGGACGGTGGCGGACCGCTATGCCAATGAGGAGATGTTCGACGGCGCGCCGGAAGGCTGGGACACGGCGCGCTACCGCATCCTGCCCGCGCCGGCCGGCCGGCTGCTCGAACATGGCGACGTCGTCGATCTCGGCGACCGCGCCTTCGAGGTGATCCACACGCCGGGCCACTCGCCTGGCGGCATCGCGCTTTACGAGAAAAGGACCGGTATCCTGCTGTCGGGCGACATCATCTATGACGGGCCGCTGATCGACGATGTCTACCACTCAGACATCTGCGATTATGTCGAGACGCTGCTTGCCATGCGCGAGCTTGACGTCTCGGTCGTGCATGGCGGTCATTTTCCGAGTTTCGGCAAGGCGCGTTACCGGCAACTCATCGACGAATACGTCGCTGGCAAGCGTAAGGCCGGGTGCCACTTGCCGAGGTGAAGAACACCGACGGCGGACGATACGGTCGGCCTTCCGAATGCGAACAGGCTCTTTCGACGCTGCCCTCTTACCGTTTTGGATCCGCCCGATCTTTCTGGAGCGTGATCGTATATTTCGGCGGAGTTCCATTGCGGTTCTTCTTCCAGAACCTCAACCGATCCTTCAACCGCACCACCGTCTTCTTGTAGATAGGCGCCGGCAGCCCGGCGAGATCGTAATAATCCTCAAGGATCGTAGTGCCCAGAAGCGCCTTCTCTTGCGGGTAAAAGGAAAAGTGCGCCGCGATCAGATCGCCGAAAACCTTGCCCGGCCGTCCGAGTTTGACGGGAAGGACGGCGGAAAACCACTCTTCTTCGTCTCCCAGTGGGTGAAAAAGGTCGCCGAGTTCAACGATCTCCGAACCGAAAAAGCCGATCGCGTTGATGGAAAAACGCGACGCCTTGACTTCGCGGTCGGGCACCCGGAAATCGCCCAGCCGGCCGGTGCGCACCGCTTCGATCAGCACCGGATGCATCGCGAGCGGGAAAGTTGGATGAGACCATGAGAATGGGCACATCGCCTGGCAAGTCAGCGGCCCTTCGATCTGAACCGCAGAGAGGTGTTTAATGAATGTGTTGCAGATGGCGTTGTTGATGATGAGCGGCGCATACCACAGGGCCGAACCTCGCTCGGGCAGCACCCGTTCTATGTACTTTTCGAAAAAACCGTCCTCGAGGAACACGATGTCATCGTCCAGCCTCAGATAGAAAGCATCCGGATCGTCGCAGAAACGGAAAAACCGTCCGATGGCGTCGAAACTTCCATTGGCCCCGGGCAACGTCTTGATTTTGATCCGCGAATCGCCGCTCGCCAATTGTCTGAGATAGGCGCGATCCTGCTCGTTGCGGCAGTTGTCCCACAGATGCCATTCGTGCACACGAGAACTCTTCAGGACATAGTGGCTAAGCACGCCAAGATATTTCTCACGTCCGGCCGGGGTAACGACGTTCAGCTTCATGGAGAGCCATCCTGACACGGGACGTTTTGCGCAAATGCCGAACTAGCCCCGTCAGTCGATAACCGGCCGCCGGTCTTGCGGCAAGCGTTCCAAGCGTTCAAACCTTTTGAAGCGAGCAACTTTGGTGTAAGTGCCGCGAAACAGCAAAGCAGCCCATCGAAGCATGAACACCATCAGCAGATCTCCGCAGCCGACCAGCCACCGCAATCTCGTGATCGTCAGAGCCGGCGACCATTCCCTGCATCGTCGTTGGGGCGCGGATGAGCCTGGATGTGACTTCGACCTGATCGTTAGTTATTACGGATCCGATCCATCGGCCTTCAGACTGCCTTACGAAAGACGAGTGGACTGGAAAGGCGGCAAGTTTGACGGCCTTTTCGCGCTGTTCAGTCAGCAACCGGACCTGCTCCAGCGCTATCGGTATTTCTGGCTTCCGGACGATGATCTCGAAGCAGATCGAAGAACAATCGAGGCTATATTTGCGAATATGCGCCGGCTCGACCTCGATGTCGGCCAACCCTCTCTGACGCTCGACAGCTATTTTTCGCATCTGCCGTTCATGCGTTGCGACAGCTTCGAGTTCCGCTTCGTGGACAAGGTCGAGATTATGGCTCCCTGCATCAGAGCCGACGTGCTGATCAAGATGCTGCCGCTCTTCGAACATTCAATGAGCGGCTTCGGCCTTGATTCGATTTGGACGCGCTTGGGGCCGGACAATCGACGCAAGTCCGCCGTGTTCGATGGTTTATCAATTCGTCACACGCGCCCTGTCGGAAGCGCGCTTGCCCGAACGATGTTGGAAAAAGGCCTTACACCCGAGGCGGAATACGTGCAGTTGAAGGCCAGATTTGGCCTGGATGAATTTTATCCGATCTCCTACGAGGCCGTGGACAGAAAAGGGCGCCTTTGGCGATCGAAGACTGCCATAGGCCTGCGCATGATGCTGCATTACGCCCGACGGCTAAATGCATTTAGACAGGTGTATCGACTGAAGAAAACGCTGTGGCGGCATGTTCGCCGACAGCATTTCAAGGCGACCGAACTCTCGACCATCGTGCTCGAGCCGCCTCAGGTTCGGACTGCCGACGGGGCAATGCCATGTTGAATGGCGCCGATCTTCTTGTCGTAGGGGCGGGATTCTACGGCGCAACGCTTGCCGAGCGTGTTGCAACCAGGCTGGGCCGCCGTGTGCTGGTGATCGATCGACGCACGCACATAGGCGGCAACGCCTACACCGAGCCCGACGCTGCCACCGGCGTCGAGATCCATCGCTATGGGCCTCACCTCTTCCATACATCCAACAAAGAGGTCTGGGACTATTTGCACGCCTTCACGCAATTCAACTCCTATCGGCACCGTGCGTTTTCGTCATATCGCGATCAGATCTATTCCTTGCCGATCAACCTTGCGACGATCTGCCAGTTCTTCGGCAAACGGCTCAGCCCGGATCAAGCGCGAGCGCTGATTGCCGAGCAATCGTCCGAACTCGGCGACCGGCAGCCGGCCAATCTCGAGGAGAAAGCTATCTCCCTTATCGGGCGCCCGCTCTATGAGGCGCTCATCAGAGGCTACACTGCCAAGCAATGGCAGACCGACCCGCGCGAGCTTCCGCCGCAGATCATCGCGCGTTTGCCGGTGCGCTATACATTCGAGGACGGCTATTTCAACGATCGATACCAGGGACAGCCGCTCGAAGGCTATACGGCAATCTTCCAGAAGATGCTTGCGCACCCGCTAATCGAGACCAGGCTCGGCGTCGATTTCTTCCAGATCAAAGGATCGCTACCCAAAAATATTCCCATCGCTTACACGGGTGCCATCGACCGGTATTTCGACTACGCCGAAGGAGACCTCGGATGGCGGACAATCGACATCGAGTTCGAACATGTGGACACGCCGGACTATCAAGGCACAGGGATCATGCATTTCGCCGACGAAGCCGTGCCTTACACGCGCATCGTCGAGTTCAGGCATTTCAACCCAGAGCGTGAATTTGAAGGCGACAGGACGCTGATCGGTCGCGAATTCTCGCGTTTTGCTCGCCGCAGCGACGAACCTTACTATCCTATCGACACCCGCGCCGACCAACGTATCTACGAGCGCTACCTGGCGCGCGCACGTCGCGAACAAAACACTCACTTCGGCGGCCGGCTCGGAACATACCGCTATCTCGACATGCACCAGGCAATCGGCGCGGCGCTCAAGGCATTCGAGACCGTCTTCGTGCCGTATCTCGAAGGTCGATCGGAGACCGTGTCGATGAGAGGCCGGCCTTCCTGAGCGAAGTCGGCAGAACTCTTAACAACTAGAGCATGATCCCGAAAAGCGGGAACCGATTTCGGAGAAGATCATGTTCCAACAAAGAATTAGATCAGGATGACGATTCAGCGAAACGTCATTCTGATCTAGGCCGTGGCCGCGGCAGGGGTGGCAATCTGGCTCCGGAACCACTCAAAGGTCCGTCGAATACCTTCCTGATAATCTGTAGCGGCTTCCCAACCTGGAAGAATACGCTTGGCCAATCTCAAGTCAGGGCAACGATTTGTCGGATCTTGAGGAACCGGTTCATGATGGACGATCGAGCTGCCGGGAACCAGGGAGCAGACGAATTTCGCGATATCCAGGACCGAGACCTCGCAATTGTTGCCGATATTGAGCGGGCCACGATGTGAAATATTGTCGCGCCAGAAGAAACGCTCCAATCCGTCGACGATGTCATCGACATAACCCCAGCTGCGCGATTGCAGGCCATCACCATAGACGGTCAGTACTCCAGTCGTCAGCGCCTGGCTTATGAAGTTCGAAATCGCACGCCCGTCATCGATACGTGTGCGGGGTCCGTATACATTGAAGAGCCGGACCACTCTCACGTCGAGACCCTGCGTGCGTTGGGTCTCGAACAACAGCGCTTCCGTGCAACGCTTGCTTTCATCATAGGAGGACCTGGGGCCCGTACAGTCCACTGAACCTCGGTAACTCTCTGGCTGTGGGGAGATCTGCGGATCCCCATATACCTCCGAGGTGGATGAAAAGCAGAAACGGCCGCCGGGCTTGAGCAAACCCAGAAGGTTGAAAGCACCGCCGACATTGGCGCGTATTGTGCGAGCCGGATCGCTCATGTACCAGCACGGCGAAGCGGGCGATGCGAGGTGAATAATCTCGTCGAACCGTTGCGAGGTGGTGAAGACCTCCGCATCCCCGATCTCGAGGCTCAATCGCGGATCGTTAAGATGCGCAAGGTTCTGGGGCGAGCCGGTCCATAAGTTGTCAACCACAACAAGGCAGTCGAGATCCGTGCGCTGCAAGAGACGATCGGCCAGATGCGAGCCTATGAAGCCACTGCCTCCGGCAACCAACACCGCGCGACGATCCTTACGACTTATTCCATGCATCATCACGCCGATTTTGTTTTCGGAGCGCGCTCGCCCCGAGGTTGAATCGAAACGACACATAGAGCCTGGCGAATTGCTAAGCAATCTAGCGAGCGCGTTTTCGCTGCCCGCCGATCTGGCAAGCGTGCGCAACCGACCTGGATAGAAACTTCCCACGCGATTTCACGAAAGATGGAGTCAGCCGCGGCCATCGCGACCGCATGCCGTTCATGCCGCATATTTGGTGAATGATCCCGGCGCGGACCAAAAGCGTTCACGAGAACGGCAAACCGCTCATCCCTTGGTGCAGATGCAATCGCGGACGGAAACCGCTTCGCACGTTTCCCGGAATTGCTTTAAAGCGCCCTCTGCGGGCAAGGCGTTCCCGTGGCGTCGCCGCAGCGAGAAGTCGTCGGCTGCGGCCGCTGGCTCATCTCTTCCGAATGACGCACGAGTTCAGCGAACATCAGCGCGAAACTTCCCATCATCAGGAAGACTATGATCAGACGCGTTACCGGCAATAGACAGGTCTCTCGACTGGCCAGCCCCCGCCAACCCATCCACTGTCGGCTAACATGATCGATCCGGCTTTACGAGTGTTTAAGCCCCGTCTTAACCATAGCGGCCATCACATTCATGTCGCGACTGTCACGAAGCGCGATTGTCGGGGCGGCCGGCGCAGCACCCTTCACAGATGTGGGCGGCGCATGCTACGCCGTCGCCGGCGCGGCCCCGCAGATGGTCGCCCTCCGGGAGCCATGAGCAAAGCCGCCAGCCGTTTCGCCTTCGTCTCTTCCGATACCGACGACGCCCGCGCCGCGCTGGAAAGTCTGTCGGCGCGCTATGGGCAGGTGCCTGTCGCCGAGGCCGAGATTATCATTGCGCTCGGTGGCGACGGCTTTCTTCTGCAGACGCTGCGCGAGACGATGAGCACGGGCAAGAAGGTCTACGGCATGAACCGTGGGACCATCGGCTTCCTGATGAACGAATATCGCGCCGGCGGGCTCGAGGAACGCATCGCCAACGCCGTTGCCGAGACGATACGCCCGCTCGAAATGGTCGCGGTAACTCATGACGGCGACTCCGTTTCGGCGCCTGCGATCAACGAAGTGGCGCTGTGGCGTCAGTCCTACCAGACCGCGAAGATCCGCATCACCGTCGACGGCCAGGTGCGGCTGGAGGAGCTGAACTGCGACGGCGTGATGATTGCGACGCCCGCCGGCTCCACCGCCTACAATCTGTCCGCGCATGGGCCGATCCTGCCGCTCGATGCGCCGCTGCTGGCGCTGACGCCGGTCAGTCCCTTCCGGCCGCGCCGCTGGCGCGGCGCGCTGCTGTCCAACAAGGCGACGGTGCGCTTCGACATACTGGAAGCCGAAAAGCGCCCGGTGAATGCCGCCGCCGACCACACCGAGGTCAAGGCCGTGGCTTCCGTCACCGTGCGGGAATCGCCGACGGCGACGGCAACTTTGCTGTTCGATCCCAACCATTCCTGGAACGAACGTATCCTGGCCGAGCAGTTCCGCTACTGAGCCGGCGCAACGATACTGGTTCGATCAATGCATGCCGCCCAAAAGTGCGCAGCGGTTTGGGAACACGACATGCATCAAGAAAAGATCTAAAGCGCGTAGCCTCAATCCGTTTCGATGCGACGCGCTTTAAGCATCGCAATTAAGGTTACGACTTCACAATTGCCGGATTCCCGGCTGTTTCTGTTGACAAATCGCGGACTTGCGCCTAACTGCAGGCCGATCTTGCAGGCGCGTGGCGCCTGCCGTGACGGACACCGTTGCGATTTCCCGAACCAGCCAAAGACATCAAACACTTGTCATCAGACACCACGATCGCTCAAGAAGCGTTGACGTTCACAGACCTTGGCCTTTCGCCCAAGGTCCTCTCCGCAGTCACCGATGCCGGCTACACCGAGCCGACTCCGATCCAGGCCGGTGCCATCCCGCACGCGCTGCTCGGCAAGGACGTGCTGGGCATTGCCCAGACCGGCACCGGCAAGACCGCTTCTTTCGTGCTGCCGATGCTGACGCGCCTGGAAAAGGGCCGCGCCCGTGCCCGCATGCCACGGACGCTGATCCTCGAACCGACGCGCGAGCTCGCCGCTCAGGTCGAAGAGAATTTCGTCAAGTACGGCAAGAACCACAAGCTCAACATCGCGCTTCTGATCGGCGGCGTCTCCTTCGACGAGCAGGACAAGAAGCTCGAGCGCGGCGCCGATGTACTGATCGCCACGCCCGGCCGCCTGCTCGACCACCGCGAGCGCGGCAAGCTCTTGCTCAACGGCGTCGAAATCCTCGTCATCGATGAAGCCGACCGTATGCTCGACATGGGTTTCATTCCCGATATCGAGCGCATCTGCGAGATGATTCCGTTCACGCGCCAGACGCTGTTCTTTTCGGCGACCATGCCGCCGGAGATCACCAAGCTCACCGAAAAATTCCTGCACGCGCCGGTGCGCGTCGAAGTCTCCAAGGCGGCGTCGGCTGCGACCAACATCGTCCAGCGGCTGGTGAAGTCCGGCACGAAGCCGTGGGAGAAGCGCGAGACGCTGCGCAACCTGATCAAGGCCGAAGACGCCGACCTGAAGAACGCCATCATCTTCTGCAACCGCAAGGTCGAGGTGTCGGAGCTCTTCCGCTCGCTGCTGAAACATGATTTCGACGCAGGCGCCCTGCATGGCGACATGGACCAGCGCGCCCGCATGCAGATGCTTGCCAATTTCCGCGACGGCAAGCTGCGCTACCTCGTTGCCTCCGACGTCGCCGCGCGCGGTCTCGACATTCCCGACGTCAGCCACGTCTTCAACTACGACGTGCCGATTCATGCCGAGGACTATGTCCACCGCATCGGCCGCACCGGCCGGGCCGGACGTTCCGGCAAATCCTTCACCATCGCCACCCGCTCGGACACCAAATATGTCGATGCCATCGAGAGGCTTATCGGCACGAAGATCGAATGGCATGACGGCGACCTGTCGACCGTAACCGAAAGCGAAGGCGAGGAGCAGCCGCGCCGTGGGCGCGGCGCGCCGCGTAGGGCCGGCCGCAAGGACGAGGGCCGCAAGGACCGGCGCGAGCCCAAGAAGGAGCGTCACACCAAGCGCGAGGAGACGCCCGATGGCGCGCGCGAGGAGCAGCCTGTCGCCGAAGTGGCAGACATTGCCGAACGACGCGCCCGCAAGGACGCTATCCGTTCCGAGAACGACCGCAAGGGCTCGGGCAACCGTCACGAGCAGCGCGCCGATACCCGGCCGCAGCGCGACCGCCCCGGCCGCCACCGTCAGGAGGAAGACGACGCGACCGTCGGCTTCGGCGACGACGTGCCGGCCTTCATGCGGATCGTCGCGAAAGTCTGAGCTCCAGCCCGGTCGAAGCAGACCTGAAAACGGCCCCGAGCGGGGCCGTTTCTTTTGCTGTCCTTCGCACGCCCTGCCCTACATCGGCCCCGGCATCATCTTGGTCGGCTTTTCCAGCATTGGAAAATCGGCCTTGGTGCATTTCACGTTCGGGTTCGTCGGGCTGAACATGCCATTCGGATTGTCCCTGAACAGCCACGCATGGAGGTCGTAGTGGACGAACTCCCTCGGAATGAGCGGATAGTGCCCTTCCATTGGCCCCATGAATTTCTGGCCGAACAGCGTCGGCGCCTCCTTGGTGTCCGGCGTCAGCGGCACCAGCCATTCCACGCCGACCAGCTTCAAACCTTTCTTGGTCGGCTCGTAGATCAGGACATTGGGCTTCATCGGGTCGAGCGGCTTGCCGACGCTCGGGACGTTGACGAAATGGATGCCCATGGCGCCCTTCGGATAATACATCGTGCCGTCTATCTTCTCGCCAGCGTAATGGACACAGCCGACAGTCGACAAATAGAGATCGCGGACGGCGGCGGTGTAGTCCTCATATTTGGCCAGCGATTTTTTCAGGGCCTCGATATCTGCCTTGTTGGCATCCTCGGCCCAAGCCGAGGCGGCTCCAAGCCATGCGCCCAAAAGGCCAGTCAAAACGAGGACGCCGCGGCGTCCGAGGCGAGCTGTTCTTGTCATGCATTCCTCCCAGATTTCCTGATCTGGCCGTGCAAGACCGGGGCGGCAGATGCTGATTGCGCGGCCGGTTGACCACCCCATCCCTCTGGAACAGCAGAATGGTAGTCCCTTCCCCGGTTCTGGAAAAGCATCAATTAGCAAATTAGAATAAGCTTATATTCCGATCTGTCTTTGGACTCGCCGAACGAAAACGGCCCCGTGCGGGGCCGTTTTGCTTTGATAGGTTGCGTTATCGAGCGGTTTCTCTCAGGTGAGCGGCGACAGCTGGATTTCGACGCGCCGGTTCTGTTCGCGGCCTTGGGCCGTCGCATTGGATGCGATCGGACGCGTCTTGCCGAATCCGGTGACGGCGAAGCGGCGCTGATCGACGCCCTGGCCGGCAAGATAATTGGCGACGGCAAGAGCGCGTCGCTGCGACAGGTCGAAATTGTGCTGGTCGCTGCCGGTCGAATCGGTATGGCCGAAAACGTCCACCGTGGTCTGGCGGAACTTCTTTAGCACCAGCGCGACCGAATTCAGCACCGGATAGAAGCCGGGCTTCACCGCATCCTGGTCGACATTGAAGGTGATGTCGGACGGCATGTTGAGGATGATCTGGTCGCCGCTGCGGGTGACGCTGACGCCGGTGCCCTGCAACTGACGGCGGAGCTCAGCCTCGTTCTGGTCCATGGTCGCGCCGATCGCGCCGCCGGCGAGAGCGCCGATGCCGGCGCCGATCAAGGCGTTGCGGCGGTCATTGCCGCCGGCGAGCAGACCAAGGCTGGCGCCTGCCAGCGCGCCAAGGCCGGCACCGGCCGCCGTGTTGGAAATCTTCTGGTCGCCGGTATACGGATCGGTGGTGGTGCAGGCGCTCACCAGCACAGCCGTCGCCACGACGACGAGCACGGTCTTCTTCATAAGATTGGTCCCTCTCCAATTCGCGGCCCTTGCGGCCACGCCAAATCAGCCCTTCCGCAGCCTTGTAGCATGAAATGCGGCGAAAAACGGAACGGCTATGCGGCCGCAAAGCTCAGTCGCCGTTCCCGCGTCGCCTCTACCACAAATTCTTGCCGTCGATGACCACCACCTCGACCTTATCCAGGTCGAAATCGTCGAACAGGCGCGAGTTGACGCTGATCTTCGGATTGTCGAAATCCGGCTTCCCGGTCGACCAGTCAGGCGTTTCAGTGAAGGTGCCGCAACCGCAAATGGCGCAGAAACCATGCTTCACGGTCTTCGAGCCCCAGCGATAGAAGGAGACGTTCTCCAGCGGGCTTGTGAGCTTGAATTGCGAGGGCACATAATAGGCCCATAGCGACCCCGCGCTTCGCGCAGAACGAGCATGTGCATTGCGTCACCGTCTGTGGCGCCTCGGCAACCTCGAAGGTTGTCGCCTTGCAGTGGCAGCTTCCCCTGGCGCGCTCGAAGCTTTCTCGCGCCTCGCATTGGCTCGCGAAGGCTAGTGCGTTCCACCGTTTCACGGAAAAACGGTGAAACGCCCTATCTCTTGTTTTACGCAATTCCGGACGGAAGGTTACGGCGAGGCGCCGAACTTAACCGCTCACACTTTTCCTGGAATTGCTCCTAATAAGAGGGCGGCGGCACGAACAGGCAGATGGTCTTGCCGGCGTCGAGCCCGGCCTGATGCGCGCACCAGTGGTATTCGCCGTCGGGTGAATTCTTGATCCGCTTGTCGCTATAGGCCACCACCTCGCCTGTGCCCATTATGACATAGCCTTCAGGCCGCTCGCTGATGGACGACTGAGGCACCTCCTTGCAGTCGAAATTGGCGCAGCAGGCAAAGGGGTATTTCCAGCCTTGCGGCATGGCGGCCGTGGGTTGGGCGTCGTGCGCGATGGCTGGCGGCGCTAGCACCGAGATGGCTCCAACGGCGAAGAGGGAGAACAAAAGTCGGCCGGCCGGTCGAACGGCTTTGGCCGATCTTGATATGGCAGCAGACATCGAAACGTTCCTTTCGAGCATCAAGCGTTTTCGCTTGCCCGTTCCCGGAACGTGTTCTTCCCAGTGGCCGGATCGTCAGTCGCAGTTATGCCGCGTCCGGCCATAAATGCTTCTATCCCACAGCCCGAATGCTGAGCTGATTCCATAGCCAGCGCAAGAAGTGGGCGCGCCGTAGCGGCGCGCCGGGCTTCAAGCTTCGGCGACGGAAAGGTACGCAGACTTGGCTGGCATGAACCAGACGACAGGCCTGCGCCCAGGGTGCCTAAGAACGAAGTTCCGCTGACGGAGGTTCCGGCCTTCAGGCGTCGGCATGTTCACGATATTGCGGCAGATCGTCTGTAATCGTGAACCACGGCGCCTTTGAACCGACGAAGATATGTGCGCTCGGGCGAATGCCTGGATCATCCATCAACGTCCCCATGGCGACATGGACGTAGGCGCCATCACGCACCAATGAATAGAGGAGCGAGCCACATCGGCCGCAATGGGCGTCATGGCCGCTCTCGTCGCCGAAGATCAGCAGCCTGTCGTCGCCGGCGGTGAGACGGAACTTGCCGCGCTCGATGCCGGCGAAGGGTTTGAACGCCGACCCGGTCGTGCGCCGGCAGTTGGAGCAGTGGCAATTGGCGGCGTAAACGAATTCGTCCGCCACTTCATAGCGAACGGCGCCGCAGAAGCATTTCCCGGTAAGTTTGCGCGTCACCAGCTTCCTCCGTCGTGCAGCGCCGGGAATCCTAGTCGAGGTCCGCCACCGCTTCGCCGGCACCGCCCTCGATGCGATGTGAGAGCGAGGCTTCCATGAACTCGTCGAGGTCGCCATCGAGCACGCTCGACGGCGAGGTGCTTTCGACGCCCGTACGCAGGTCCTTCACGAGCTGATAGGGCTGCAGCACGTAAGAGCGGATCTGGTGGCCCCAGCCGATGTCGCTCTTCGACGCTTCCGTGGCGTTGGCGACCGCCTCGCGCTTCTTCAGCTCTTCCTCGTAGAGGCGCGAGCGCAGCATTTCCCAGGCCTTGGCGCGGTTCTTGTGCTGCGAGCGCTCGGCCTGACAGGCGACCGCGATACCGGTCGCCAGATGGGTGATGCGCACCGCCGAGTCGGTGGTGTTGACGTGCTGGCCGCCCGAACCCGATGAACGATAGGTGTCGATGCGCACATCGGATTCGGAAACATTGATCTCGATCGAGTCATCGATGACCGGATAGACCCAGACGCTGGCGAAGGATGTGTGGCGCCGCGCGTTGCTGTCGTAAGGCGAAATGCGCACCAGGCGATGGACGCCGGACTCCGTCTTCAGCCAGCCATAGGCATTGTGGCCCTTGATCAGCACGGTGGCGGACTTGATGCCCGCCTCTTCGCCGTCATGGACTTCCAGCACCTCGACCTTGAAACGACGGCGCTCGGCCCAGCGCGTGTACATGCGCAGGAGCATCGAAGCCCAGTCCTGGCTCTCGGTACCGCCGGCGCCGGCATGGATTTCGAGATAGGTGTCGTTGGCGTCGGCTTCGCCGGAGAGCAGTGTCTCGACCTGGCGAGCCTTGGCCTCGCCCTGCATCGAACGCAGCGCCGCCTCCGCCTCGGCGATGATACCCTCGTCGCCCTCTTCCTCGCCGAGCTCGATCAGGCCGATATTGTCTTCCAGCGCCTGTGTCATTCCCTTAACGGCAGCG
The DNA here is from genome assembly GCF_037179585.1 of Mesorhizobium argentiipisi (SeqCode). NCBI lineage: Bacteria > Pseudomonadati > Pseudomonadota > Alphaproteobacteria > Hyphomicrobiales > Phyllobacteriaceae > Mesorhizobium > Mesorhizobium argentiipisi (SeqCode). The sequence goes on along the minus strand of NZ_JAPYKO010000009.1, from coordinate 172,385 downwards.
ATACCATCCTCGAGTTCCTGGCGCTCCCGCATCAGCTTCTGCGCTTCGGTCGGATCATTCCACAGGCTGGAATCCTCGGCACGCGAATTCAGGTAATCAAGCCGCTTTACAGCCTGGTCCCAGTCAAAGATGCCTCCTCAGCAGGGTTATCGCCTGCCTGATCTCGTCGACAATGTTTTGCGTTTCCGCGCGCATGGCTTTTCGTTCGGTCCTGTTCTTTTCGGTCTTTTCGGAATAGGCGCGATACATAGGCACGGCATCGCCGCCTGTAAAGCGAAATGGCCGGCGGTTTCTCGCCGGCCCATTTCAGAAATGCGCGAGGTCAGTAGAGGCCGCCGCCGCCATCCTGGATGGCCTGGTTGGCCTGGGGCGACAGCGCTCCGCCCGAGCCGTTCGAGCCGTCTGCACCCATGCCGATCACCCAATAGCTGTCGGCCGGTCCGGTGCCGGGCTTGAACGCCTCGACGATGGTGTTGGGATCGCCCTCGGCGGCGCGCATGCCGGTCTTGCGGTTGATGGCGATCAGCTTCATGCCGTCCGGGACCTGGAAGTCGGTGTTCGGCTTGCCGTCGAGCGCGACGCGCATGAAATCCTTGAAGATCGGCGCAGCGAGACCACCGCCGGTGGCGCCATGGCCGAGGCCGCGCGGCGTGTCGTAGCCCATATAAAGGCCGACCACGAGGTTGGGCGTGTAGCCGATGAACCAGGCGTCCTTCTCGTCATTGGTCGTGCCGGTCTTGCCTGCGATGTGGCGGCCCAGTTCACCGATGGTGGCGCCGGTGCCGCGCTGCACCACGCCTTCCATCATCGAGGTGATCTGGTAGGCGGTCATCGGATCGAGCACCTGCTCGGAATTGTCGACCAGCTCAGGCTCGGGCTGGTCCTTCCATTCGGTGGCGTTACAGCCTTCGCAGCCGCGCTCGTCCTGCTTGAACACCGTCTTGCCGTAACGGTCCTGGATCCGGTCGATGAGCGAGGGTTTGATCGATTTGCCGCCATTGGCCATGATCGAATAGGCCGACACCATGCGCATGACGGTCGTCTCGCCGGAGCCCAGCGCCATCGGCAGATAGGGCGCCAGATGATCGTAGACGCCGAAGCGCTCGGCATATTCCACGACCAGCTTCATGCCCATGTCGTTGGCAAGCCGCACCGTCATCAGGTTGCGCGATTTCTCGATGCCGGAGCGCAAGGTGGCCGGGCCCGCGACCGTGCCGTCATAGTTCTTCGGCGTCCAGGTGGTGTTGCCGCTCTGGATGGTGATGGGGCCGTCCATGATCACCGAGGCCGGGGTGTAACCATTGTCGAGCGCAGCCGAATAGACGATCGGCTTGAACGAGGAGCCGGGCTGGCGCATCGCCTGGGTTGCGCGGTTGAACTCGGACTGCGCGTAGGAGAAGCCGCCGACCATGGCGAGCACGCGGCCGGTATGCGGATCCATGGCAACGAGGCCGCCCTCCACCTCCGGCACCTGGCGCAGCATGTAGGTGTTGTCGGAGCTTTCGTTCTTCTGCACGTAGATCACGTCGCCGGGCTCCAGCACCTCCGCCGGGGACTTCGCCCTGACGGACTTGCCGTTGACGAAGTGGCGCATGGCGAAGCCCATGTCTTCCTTGCTGACGGTACCCTGGACACGGTCCTTGACGAGGTCGCCGGAAACCTGTCGCGCCGGCTGAAGGCCGATGGCGAGACCAGTCGCCGAACTGTCGAGCACGACGGCCAGCGTCCATTCCGGCACGTCCTCGAGACCCTTCACATTGCCGAGCGGCACGCCCCAGTCGCCGGAGATGTCGATATGCGTCACGGGACCGCGATAACCGCGCAGCATGTCGTATTTGAGCAGACCGTTCTGCATCGCCTTGCGCGCGATGAGCTGGACTTTCGGATCGAGCGTCGTGCGCACCGACAGGCCGCCCTCGTAGAGTGCGTTCTCGCCGTAGCGCGCGATGATCTGGCGGCGGACCTCCTCGGTGAAGTACTCGCCGGCGAACAGGTATGAGCCGTTGCGGCGCGGCGTCACGCCGAGCGGTTCAGCCTTGGCCTTGTCGCCCTCCTCGCGGGTGACGTAGCCGTTCTCGACCATCTGGTCGATGACCCAGTTGCGGCGCTCGAGCGCGCGATCGGCGTGCTTGAAGGGGTGATAGTTGTTCGGGCCCTTCGGCAACGAGGCGAGATAGGCGGCTTCCGCGACTGTCAACTCGTTGACCGACTTGTCGAAATAGGTGAGCGCAGCACCCGCGACGCCGTAGGCGCCGAAGCCGAAGAAGATTTCGTTGAGGTAGAGCTCGAGGATGCGGTCCTTCGAATAGGCCTGCTCGATGCGGAAGGCCAGGATCATCTCCTTGATCTTACGCTCATAGGTCTGATCGGAGGTGAGCAGGAAGTTCTTCGCCACCTGCTGGGTGATTGTCGAAGCGCCGACCTGGCGCCTGCCTGAGCCGAAGTTCTGCAAGTTGACGACAATCGCGCGGCCGAGGCCGGTGATGTCGATGCCGGGGTGGTTGTAAAAGTTCTTGTCCTCGGCCGACATGAAGGCGGCCTTGACGCGGTCAGGGATGGCCTGGATCGGCAGATAGAGACGCCGTTCGCGCGCATATTCGGCCATCAGCGAACCGTCGGAGGCGTGAATGCGCGTCGTCACCGGCGGTTCGTATTTGGCCAAAACCTCGTAGTCGGGCAGGTCCTTCGTCAGATGGCTGATATAAATGGCAAGGCCGGCCGCCACCAGCAGCGCCAGCGTCGTGCCGATGCCGAAGAAATAGCCGATGAGACGAATCATGCCCGCTCCAGTCCGAGGTTCGGGAATTTCCTAAACGAAGCCGACAGTCGCGCAAGCTTCCCGGGGCGGTCCCAATCCGCAATCGAAAAACCCATGTCGCGGCCATGTGGACAAAATACGGCAGCGCGAAATTTGAGGACTCGGTTGCCGAATAATAACGCCTGGTGTTGTTGTCATGCAACGCTGCTTGTGGTTGCAGACGTCCGGCGGTTGCGGGCAGGTGCGGCGGGTCAGCCGCCCGTCGCGGTACCGGCCTTGGCGGCGGCAAAGAGGGCAACCGCGTTGGTTATGCTTTGCGCCGCCTTGCCGCGCCAGTCGGCATTGAGCAGCTGCGCCTCGTCCTTGACGTTGGAAAGATAACCGAGCTCGACCAGGACGGACGGCACGTCGGGAGCCTTGAGCACCCTGAAGCCGGCCGAACGCTGCGGATTGTTGATGAGGCCGACGCTGGTCGACAACTGACCGACGAGGGTGTGGGCGAAGCTCATCGAGAAACTATGGGTTTCGCGGCGGATCAGATCGATCAGGATGTCGGTGACTTCTTTGTTGTCGTCCTCGATCCTCATCCCGGCGAACTGGTCGGAGAGGTTCTCGCGATCGGCGAGCGCCTGGGCCTCCGGGTCGGAGGCCTTGTCCGAGAGCGTGTAGACCGTGGCGCCGCGAAGCCCTTTGACGGAAATCGTGTCGGCATGGATGGAGATCAAAAGATCAGCCTCGTGCTGGCGCGCGATGCGCACGCGTTCGTCCAGCGCCAGATACAGGTCGTTGTCGCGTGTCATGTAGACATCGTATTTGCCGGCCGCGGCCAGCTTGTCGCGCAGTTCCTTGGCAAAGGCGAGCGTGACGTCCTTCTCGACCGTGCCGGCCGAGCTTTCTGCGCCACCATCGACGCCGCCATGGCCCGGATCGATAACCACCGTGAAGCGATGGCCGGGCGCCGAGATAGGTCCGGTGCCGACCCGCTCGCCCTTTTCGGTGGAAACCGTCGAACCGGTTGTCAGCGACTGGTTGGCGAGAGCCGCGTCGAATTCCCGTTCCGAGGCGGCCGACATGTCGACGGCGATGCGATAGCCGCTGCCATCGTCATTCTTGAGCACGTCGAGCTTGTCGACAGCGAAAGGTCCCTTGCCGGTGAGGATCAGGCGCGAACCGTGTCCCTGATCGCCGTAGCGGACGGCACGCACAAGCCCGCGCGGTTTCACATCCTTGGCGCCGAGGGCGAATCGTGTGCGCGGCAGGTCAATGACCAGGCGATTGGGGCCGCGCAGCAGGAACCATTTGACCTCCGGCTCGCGGTCGAAATTCACGACGATGCGCATCTTTGTGGCGTCGCCGGCCATCTTGTAGCCGGTCGCGCCAAGCAGGGTGTCGGCGTGCGCGGCGACGAAACAGGACAGAATGGTCAGCAGCAAGGCGGTCCAGGCCAAGCGCAGGAAGCCCCCGGCGACCCTACCCCTCTTGTCCGCGGTACCCGCCGGTCCCATCTCTTATCCGTCGCTCCCGGTTCGGCGCCTTGCGCCCCGCCTTCCTGCAGAGTGCCCGTCAGGCCACCTATTCAATTAACGATTGGTATTCAGAGAAGGTTAACCAAGCCTTTCATGGACGCGATGAAAGGCACCTTCCCCTGCGGAAGCGCTTTTTGCCGGCATCCGAAATCGGGGTTGCCTTCCATCCCGCCAAATCATAAAAGCGACATTGGATCACTGCAATCCTGGAACCGCTCGCCTCAGCAGTTTCCTGCCAAAGGTCGGATGCAAAGGCGGCTCCGTTATCCTCCCAGGCTCAGGTGGTCGCGACGATTTTCGCAGGCGTGCTCCCGTGGCGGGGGAATCGCTTGCGTGAGGAAAACGGCCGGGTTTGCCCCGCGCCGGCTCTTTGTGAGCAAACAAGCTGGTCCGGCTGAGCCCGGGCTTTGGTTCAAAAGGTTCTGCTGGTGCCGATGGCTTCAAGCGCAATCATGGAAAGGTCCGCATCAAACCGCGCCATAGTGGCTGCGGGCGGCACCGCCATCGCGCTGAAGCGGCGGCTAGCGGACATTCAATTATCCGGCATGCACACAGATACAGGCGCACAGCGGCGGGCATTGCCACGCCGGCTGCGGCCGTCGGCTGCCGGCAGGAAACAAAATAATGCCCAACAAGATGCTGATAGACGCCTCCCACCCGGAGGAAACACGCGTTGTCGTCGTTCGCGGTAACCGCATCGAAGAATTCGACTTTGAATCCCAGGACAAGAAGCAGCTCAAAGGAAACATCTACCTCGCCCGCGTAACCCGGGTCGAACCTTCCCTCCAGGCAGCCTTTGTCGAGTATGGCGGCAACCGTCACGGTTTTCTCGCCTTCAGTGAAATTCATCCCGATTATTACCAGATCCCGGTCGCCGACCGTCAGGCTCTGCTGCGCGCTGAAGCGCAGGAAGCCGAGGACGAAGACGACGAGGAAGCCGAGAGCGGCGAAGAGCAGGCGCGCGATCGCGGCGGTCGCCGCAACAGGCGCCGCGGCGGCAAGAACCGCGAGCGCGGCGAGCACAAGCACGATGCTGAAATCGCGGCTTCCCCGGAGAATGGGGAAAGCCAGGCTGAAACGGCCGGGGCCCACGACACCGCTGCCGAGGTTGCCGGAAGCGAGGATGTCGGCGGCGGGACCGCCAATGCCCAGGCTGAAAATGCCGAAACAGTCTTCGGGGCGGTCGAGGCCGCGTCGGGAACATCTGAAGAACCTGGCGGCGACGCATTAGCAGCCGACGATGACGCCGATGACGAGGACGGCAAGCCGTCCGAAGGCGGCTCCACCTCGATTGCCGCGAGCGTCGAAGCCGACGTGATCTCCGAAGCGGTCCGGCAGACGGATCAGCCCGAGCAGAGCGGCGAAGCCGCTGCCAGCGACAATGATCGCGGCATGCTGGAGGAGGTCTCTTCCTCGCATTCGGACGAGCACGAGGTCGAATCGGTCGGCGCCGAAGACGCGCTCGAGGAGATCCGCAACCGCCGCAAGCCTGTGCGTCGCCAGTACAAGATCCAGGAAGTCATCAAGCGCCGCCAGATCCTTTTGGTGCAGGTGGTCAAGGAAGAGCGCGGCAACAAGGGCGCGGCGCTCACCACGTACCTCTCGCTTGCCGGCCGCTATTCGGTGCTGATGCCGAACACAGCGCGCGGCGGCGGCATCTCGCGCAAGATCACCAACGCGCAAGACCGCAAGCGCCTGAAGGAGGTCGTGGCCGACCTCGAAGTGCCGCAAGGAATGGGCGTAATCCTGCGCACCGCCGGCGAAAGCCGCACAAAGGCCGAGATCAAGCGCGACTACGAATATCTGATGCGGCTTTGGGAGAATGTCCGAAACCTTACGCTGCAATCCACGGCCCCTGCCCTGGTCTATGAGGAAGGCAGCCTGATCAAGCGCTCGGTGCGCGACCTCTACAACAAGGATATCGACGAGATCCTGGTCTCCGGCGAGGACGGTTATCGCGAGGCCAAGGACTTCATGCGCATGCTGATGCCGAGCCACGCCAAGGTGGTTCAGCCCTACCGCGACACCACGCCGATCTTCGTGCGCAACGGCATCGAGGCGCAGCTCGACCGCATGCTTCAGCCGCAGGTGACGTTGAAGAGCGGCGGCTACATCATCATCAACCAGACCGAGGCGCTGGTTTCGATCGACGTCAACTCCGGCCGCTCCACCAAGGAGCATTCGATCGAGGAGACCGCGCTCCACACCAATCTGGAGGCAGCCGAGGAAGTCGCGCGCCAACTCAGGCTGCGCGACCTTGCCGGCCTCATCGTCATCGACTTCATCGACATGGAGGAGAACCGCAACAACCGCTCCGTCGAGAAGCGGCTGAAGGATCACCTCAAGAACGACCGCGCCCGTATCCAGGTCGGCCGCATCTCGCATTTCGGCCTGATGGAAATGTCGCGCCAGCGCATCCGCGCCAGCGTGTTGGAATCGACCATGAAGCCGTGCCCGCACTGCGGCGGTACCGGCCATGTGCGCTCCGATTCCTCCGTGGCGCTGATGGTGGTGCGGGCGATCGAGGAATTCCTGCTCAAGGATTCGCGTAGCCACATCATCGTGCGCACGCCGGCCGCGACCGCGCTCTACGTGCTCAACCACAAGCGCGCCAATCTGGTGGAGCTCGAAGCCCGCTTCGGCCTGACCATCACGATCGAGGCTGACGAAACCCTCGGCACCCAGCACTATGCGATCTTCCGCGGCGCCGTTGCCGAAAAGCCGGAAGGCTTTGTCGAGGTGCGCAGCCTGCCGGCCTATGTCGAGCCGGAAGAGCCCGAGGACGAGATCGTCGTCGAGGAAGAGGAAGAAGAGGTTTCGGCGAAGGCCGAACAGCCGCGCCAGCCGCAGCAGCAGGGCCAGCACCCACAGCACTCCGAGGACGGCGAAGGCCGCAGGCGCCGCAAACGCCGGCGGCGGCGCGGCGGCAGGGACCGCGATCGCGAGCACAATGGTGAAGCCATTGCCGCTCCGGCGCCGGAGGAAGCCGGCGATGCGGCAACGGATGAGGCAGCCCAGGAAGTGACCGCCGGCGGCGAAGCCGTGGCGGCAGCAAGCGATGAAGGCGCCGGCAAGAAGCGCCGGCGCGGCAAGCGCGGGGGAAAACGCAATCGCCGCGAGGACGAGCCTTCGGAGGCGCTTGCCGGCGAGACTGTCGGCGACAGCGAGGACGAAGCGGCGGAGGGTGAGGAAACCGCCGGCGAACCGGTCGTGGCAGCCATGCCCGAGCCTGCCGCTCCCGAGGCGGCCAATGACGACACCGAGGCGGCCGAAAAACCAAAGAAGCCGCGCCGTTCGAGAGCCAAGAAGGCAGCCGAGGAAACCGTGGCCGAGACGGTATCGGAGCCTGTGGCCGAGGCCCAGGTCGCGCCCGCAGCTGTCGAGCCGGAGCCGGCTGCTGCTGCTCCCGCGGCCTCCGAGGCGGAGCCTGCCACCAATGCCCATCCGACGCGGCGCAAGCCACAGTCAGTCGACGCGCCGGTTGTTCCCGTCGTGTCTTCGAACGTGTCCGACGAGGCCAAGGCCGAAGACAAGCCGAAGCGCGCCGGCTGGTGGCAGCGCAAGGGTTTTTTCTAAGCTTTTCAGGTCATTAGATTGATTTTCTAAAAGAATCCCGCGCCGTATCTGGCGCGGGATTTTTCGTATCCGCGCGGGACGGAAAACCGCTGCGTAGTTGCTTTAAGGCGCGAAAATCGACCAGTTCATCAGCCGGGCGAGTTTCTCCAGCGCGAAGGAACCGAGCTGGGAGTTGCCGTTCTCGTTGAGGCCGGGAGACCACACCGCCAGCGAAGCCACTCCTGGCACGATGCCGAGAATGCCGCCGCCGACACCGCTTTTGCCGGGAATGCCGACGCGGAAGGCGAAATCGCCGGAACCGTCATAATGGCCGCAGGTCAGCATCAGCGCGCCGATGCGGCGTGCCCGCTCGGCCGACACGACTGAATGCCCGGTCGCCGGGTTCCTGCCGCCATTGGCCAGAAAGCGACCGGCCATGGCAAGCTGGCGGCAGCTCATGGCAATGGCACAATGGTGGAATAGACACCCAGCGCCAAGTCTGGCTCATGGTGGAGATTGCCGAAAGACTTCATGTAGTTGGCCAGGGCGAAGTTGCGATAGCCGGTGGCCCGTTCGGACGCCGCCACCTCGCGCTCGATGATGATCGTCTCGTCATCGGCGAGGAACTGGATGAAGCGCAGGATTTCGCCGATCGCCTCGCGCGGCTGATGGCCGGCGAGCAGGACGTCGGAGACGACGATGGCGCCGGCATTGATGAACGGATTGCGTGGGATGCCGTTCTCGTGCTCGAGCTGGACGATCGAGTTGAACGGATTGCCGGACGGCTCGCGGCCGACGCGATGCCAGAGCGCATCGCCGACCTTGCCCAACGCCAGCGTGAGGGTGAAGACTTTCGAGACGCTCTGGATCGAAAAATGCTGGTCGGCGTCGCCGGCAAGAATGACGCGGCCGTCATTGGTCACCGCGGCGATGCCGAATTTCGTCGGATCGACCTTGCCGAGCTGGGGGATGTAGGTCGCCACCTCGCCGCGATCGGTGCGCTCCGCCATTTCGGCCGCCACTTCGGCCAGTGCCTGCTCGAGTTCCGGCATCTATTTCAGCCAGCGTTCGATGCGCGCCAGCGCCTCGACCATGTCGTCATGGCTGCCGGCATAGGAAAAGCGCATGGTGCGGTGGCCCTGCAGCGGGTCGAAATCGCGGCCGGGCGTCGCCGCTACATGCGCTTCGGCCAGCATCTTGCGGGCAAAGGCCATGCTGTCATTGGTGTGGCGGGTGACATCGCAGAAAGCATAGAAGGCGCCGTCCATCGGTGCGGCGAGCGCGAAGCCGAGTTCCGGCAGACGCGTCATCAGAAGGTCGCGGTTCCAGGCGTAACGCGCCTTCACCTTTTCGAGCTCCTCCGTCGCCTTGAAGGCCTCGATCGCCGCGATCTGCGACAGTTCCGGCGGCGAGATGTAGAGGCTCTGGGCGACACGCTCGACCGGCCGCACCAGTTCTTCCGGCAACACCATCCAGCCGATGCGCCAGCCGGTCATGCAATAGTATTTCGAGAAGGAATTGATCACGGTGACGCCGGCGCCATGCGCCAGCGCGGTAACATCCGGTCCCGCATAGGCCAGCCGGTGATAGATCTCGTCCGAGATCACGGCGATGCCGAGTTCTTCGGCTGTCTTGACCAGCGCGGCGAGCTCGTCCGCCGGTATGACCGCGCCGGTCGGATTGGCGGGGCTGGCGAACAGCACGCCCTTAAGCGGCTTCTTGCGATGCGCGGCCTTCAGATGCTCGGCGTGAAGGTAGGCATCCGTCCCGAGCTCGATCTCGACGATCTCGATGCCGAGCGCGGCCATGATGTTGCGGTAGGCAGGATAGCCGGGCGCGGCGATGGCGACGCGGTCGCCCGGATCGAACATGGCGAGGAAGGCGAGGTTGAAGGCGGCCGAGGAACCGGTGGTGACGGCAATGCGCGACGACGCGACGTCGATCCCGTAATGCTCGCCATAATGCGCCGCGATCGCCTTGCGCAGGTCGGCCAGGCCCAAGGCGTCGGTATAGCCGATGCGACCATGTCTGAGCGCCGCGGCCGCCGCCTCGCGGACACCGACCGGCGCCGGATCCGACGGCTGGCCGACGGCCATCGACACGACGGGCACGCCGGTGGCCTTCAGCCGGTTGGCTTCGGCCAGGATGTCCATGGCGTGGAAGGGCTCGACTTCCCCCCGGCGCGAAAGCGAAACGACCATTTGACCTCTTCCAATTGCCGTTGTTCGGCGAACTCGGGACGCAGACCCTCGCTGACTTGCCCCTGAACTGCCCTAGTTAAAGGGCAGCGCCGCACAAATGCCCGATTGATATGGGGATCACAAGCGCGCAGGAAGTTGCCGGCGCCGACTTTTCATCTTTCGCCCGCTCGTCTACCAGTGGACCTATGTTGAGCCGACCCCGACCCTCGATTGACAAATCGACCTCCTTCAGCCGAACCGCGCGCGGTTTCGCGACGCTTATGCTTGCCGCCGCCGTTGCCGTGTCGAGCTCGGTCAGCGCCTTCGCGCAGGGCGTGCCGGTGGTGCGCGACGCCGAGATCGAGGCGCTGGTGCGCGACTATGCCCGGCCGATCTTCAAGGCGGCGGGGCTCGCCAATGACGGTATCGACATTGTCCTGGTCAACGACCAGAGCTTCAACGCCTTCGTCACCGGGCGGCGACTGTTCATCAACACCGGCGCGCTGGTGATCGCGGAGACGCCAAACGAGATCATCGGCGTCATCGCGCACGAGGCCGGCCACATCGCCGGTGGGCATCAGCAGAAATTGCGCGACCAGCTTGACCGCGCCAAGACCATGGCCATCATCGCCACGCTGCTCGGCGCGGGCGCCATGGTGGCCGGTGCCACCACCAACAGCCGCGGCCTTGCCGGCGCCGGCATGGGCGTCGCCGCCGGCGGCGGCGAGATGGCGCAGCGCTCGATTCTTGCCTACCAGCGCACCGAAGAGATCACCGCGGACCGTTCGGCGATCACCTATCTCAACGCCACCGGCCAATCCGGCATGGGTATGCTTAAGACCTTCGGCCGCTTTCAGAGTGCGCTGTCGCTCGCCGGCACCCAGGTCGATCCTTACCGGATCAGCCACCCGATGCCGCAGGAGCGCATCGCCAACCTCGAAGCGCTCGTCAAGCAGAGCCCCTTCGTCAACACGATCGACCCGCCGGCGCTGCAGCAGCGGCACGACATGATGCGCATCAAGATCGCCGCTTATATGCAGGGCCAGGCAGCCGTCGTGCGGCTGATGCGCAAGAATCCGACCAGCCTCGCCGCCCGCTACGGCGATGCGCAGCAGACCTATCTCTACGGCAATCCGGGCGCGGCGCTGACCAAGACGGCGGCGCTGATCAAGGAGCAGCCGAAGAACCCCTATTTCCAGGAGTTGCGCGGCGACATCCTGATGAAGATCAACAAGCCGAAGGACGCGGCGGACGCCTATGCCAAGGCGGTCAGCCTCGATCCCGCACGCTCCGGCCTGCTGTTGATCTCCCTCGGCCAGGCGCTGATGGCGGTCGGTACGCCCGATTCGCTCAAGAAGGCGGTTATCCAGCTCAACAATGGCGTCGGGCGGGACAGAGAGAATTCCGATGCCTATCGCTTCCTGGCGCAGGCCTATGGCGAACTCGGTGACGTTCCGGCCGCAGATCTCGCCACCGCCGAGGGCCATTACTATTCGGGCGACTACAAGAACGCGAAGATCTTCGCCATGCGCGCTCAACAGAAATTGAAGCGCGGCGAACCCCGCTGGGTCCGCGCTCAGGATATTATAAACTACACGCCATCGAACAAACTCAAATGAACCTTCCGGACGTTGGCCGCGACCAAGGCGCCGGGACAGGCAAAAGGATAGACAATCATGAACAAGGCAATCCTGCTTGGCAGTGCCGGCGGCCTGGCGGTGGCACTCGGCATGCTGGCCTTCGGCTTCGTCGCGGGAAACCCGCAGGCCGCGAAGGCCGATACCGTGCAAGTCGCGCAGGTCACGTCCTCCACTGATACCAAGGCCTCCGCCGATACCAAGATCGATCGCAAGGAGGTCGAAGGCATCATCCGCGACTACCTCTTGAAGAATCCGGAGGTTCTGCTCGAGGTGCAGGACGCGCTCGAGGCCAAGCAGAAGGAAGAGCAGCGGCTCGCGGCACTCGGCGTCATCAAGAATTCCAAGGACGAAATCTTCAACTCGACCTTCGACGGCGTCGTCGGCAACCCGAAGGGCAAGGTCACGATCGTCGAGTTCTACGATTACAATTGCGGCTTCTGCAAACGCGCCATCGAGGATATGCAGGCGCTGACCAAATCCGATCCGGACCTGCGCTTCGTGCTCAAGGAGTTCCCGATCCTCAGCCCGGATTCGCAGAAGGCCAGCGTCGTCTCCATGGCGTTCCACCTGATGCATCCGGAGAAATACGGTGAATTCCACACCGCGCTGCTCGGCGGCCAGGGCCGCGCCACCGAAGCAACCGCCATCAAGGTGGCGCTTTCGCTTGGCGCCGACGAGGCGGCACTGCGCGAGAAGATGAAGGATCCGCGCATCGCCGAAACGCTGTCGCGCACCTATGATCTTGCGACGAAACTGTCGATCACCGGCACGCCGTCCTATGTGGTCGGCAACGAGGTGGTCTTCGGAGCACTCGGCCAGCAGGTTCTGGCGGAAAAGATCGAAGAGGCCAAGAGCGCGCTGTAAGCGCTTGCGAATGCGAGAGCCGGCCGCTGTGGACAGCGCAAGAACGCACTTGCGCTCTTTTCGCGGGCGGCTATGCCCATTATAGAGGCCAGTGCGCCGGCTCGGGGCCGGCGTAGAACAAGGTCGCCATATTGAAAACGATTTTCATCCTCAACGGTCCCAATCTCAATGCGCTCGGCAAACGCGAGCCGGGGATCTATGGCGGCAAGACGCTTGCCGCCTTAGCCGAGGATTGCAAGGCAGCCGGCGCCGCGCTCGGGCTCGAGATTGATTTTCGCCAGTCCAACCATGAGGGCGATCTGGTCGACTGGATCCAGGAAGCCGGCGACAAGGCGGCAGGAATCGTCATCAATCCCGGCGCCTACAGCCACACTTCGATCGCCATCCACGACGCCATCCGCTCTATTGCGCCGATGCCCGTCGCGGAAGTCCATCTTTCTAATATCCACGCGCGGGAGCCCTTCCGCCACGTCTCCATGGTCGCGCCGGTCGCCGTCGGCATGATCTGCGGGTTCGGGCCGCTCGGCTACACGCTCGCGCTGCAGGCACTGGCGGCACGCCTGTGACCGGCCCCCAAACAGAAGGCTCGAAAATGTCGATAAAAAAGAACGGTGTTGACCAGCAGCTGATCCGCGACCTGGCGGGCATTCTGAACGACACCAATCTGACCGAGATCGAGGTCGAGCTCGGCGACCTCAAGGTGCGTGTCTCGCGCCAGTCGCAGGCAGTCCACGCGGTTGCAGCGCCGCTGCCGGCGCTCGCCGCAGCTCCGGCGGCCACAGCGGCTCAGCCCGCCGCCGCAGCGCCTGCCGATCCGTCGAAGAACGCCGTGCCCTCGCCGATGGTCGGCACGGCCTATCTGGCGCCCTCGCCCGACGCCAAGCCGTTCGTCGAGATCGGCCAGAAGGTGAAGGAGGGCCAGACGCTGCTCATCATCGAAGCGATGAAGACGATGAACCAGATCCCCTCGCCGCGTGCCGGCACGGTGACGGCGATCCTCATCGAGGACGCCCAGCCGGTCGAATACGGAATGCCGCTGGTGGTTCTTGAGTAGAGCCGGGAACAACCAAGAAATGTTCCAGAAGATCCTAATCGCCAATCGCGGCGAAATCGCGCTCCGGGTGCTGCGCGCCTGCAAGGAGCTCGGCATCCAGACGGTGGTCGTCCATTCGACCGCGGATTCCGACGCCATGCATGTGCGGCTTGCCGACGAGAGCGTGTGCATCGGCCCGCCGCCCTCGCGCGAAAGCTATCTCAACATCCACCAGATCGTCGCCGCCTGTGAGATCACCGGCGCGGACGCGGTGCATCCGGGCTACGGCTTCCTGTCGGAGAACGCCAAGTTCGCCGACATCCTCGCCGCCCACAACATCACCTTTATCGGCCCATCAGGCGACCATATCCGCATCATGGGCGACAAGATCGAGGCCAAGCGCACGGCAAAGCGTCTCGGCATCCCGGTCGTGCCCGGATCCGACGGTGCGATCAGCGAAGACAAGGAAGCCAAGCGCGTCGCCGCCGAGATCGGCTATCCGGTGATCATCAAGGCCTCCGCCGGCGGCGGCGGTCGCGGCATGAAGGTGGCGCATACCGAAGCGGACCTCGAAGTCGCGCTGCAGACGGCGAAGTCGGAAGCGGGCGCGGCCTTCGGCGACGATGCGGTCTATATCGAGAAATATCTGCAGAAACCGCGCCATATCGAGGTGCAGGTGTTCGGCGACGGCGCTGGTCGCGGCGTGCATTTCGGCGAGCGCGACTGCTCGCTGCAGCGGCGCCACCAGAAAGTGTGGGAGGAAGCCAACTCGCCGGCGCTCAATGCCGAGGAGCGCTCGCGCATCGGCGACATCTGCGCCAAGGCGATCGCCGATCTCGGCTATTCCGGCGCAGGCACGATCGAGTTCCTCTACGAGAATGGCGAGTTCTATTTCATCGAGATGAACACGCGCCTGCAGGTCGAGCATCCGGTGACCGAAGCGATCACCGGCATCGACCTCGTGCACGAGCAGATCCGCGTCGCCTCCGGCGGCGGGCTGTCGGTCAGGCAGGAAGACATCAAGTTCAATGGCCATGCCATCGAGTGCCGCATCAATGCCGAGGACCCGCGCACCTTCACGCCCTCGCCCGGCACAATCACGCATTTCCATACGCCCGGCGGCCTCGGCATCCGCGTCGATTCCGGCGTCTATTCCGGCTACAAGATCCCGCCCTATTACGACAGCCTGATCGGCAAGCTGATCGTGCACGGCCGCAACCGCGTCGAATGCATGATGCGGCTGCGCCGCGCGCTCGATGAATTCGTCGTCGACGGTATCAAGACGACGCTGCCGCTGTTTCGCGACCTGGTCGGCAATCCCGACATCGCCAATGGCGACTACGACATCCACTGGCTGGAAAAATATCTGGCCAAGGGTGAATAGCACGGGGATGCGATGACCCGCCCCTACGCGCCAGGCTATCGCATTCCGACCGACCTGCTGCTTCGGGCTTACGCTTCCGGCGTCTTCCCGATGGCCGAGAGCGCCAACGACCCGGAAGTGTTCTGGGTGCGGCCGGAAACGCGCGGCATCATTCCGCTGGACGGGTTCCACATACCGCGCAGCTTGAAGAAGACGATCCGCAAACATCCGTTCGAGATCCGCTACGACTTCGATTTCGAAGCGACGATCGACGGCTGCGCCGAAAGGCGCGAGGAGCGCCGCTCGACCTGGATCAACGAGCCGATCCGCGAAGCCTATGTCGAGCTCTATCGCCTGGGCCACTGCCATTCGGTCGAGGCTTGGCGTGAGGACCGGCTGGTCGGCGGCCTCTATGGCGTTTCGCTCGGACGCGTGTTCTTCGGCGAGAGCATGTTCGCCAGGGAGACCGATGCGTCGAAGACCTGTCTCTACTATCTCGTCGAGCGGCTGAAGGCGCGCGGCTTCGCGCTGCTAGACACGCAGTTCACGACTGAGCACTTGAAGCGCTTCGGCGCCGTCGACGTGCCGCGCGGCCAGTATGAGAAGATGCTCGCCGAGGCGCTGAGGGGCGAGGCCGTCTTTTACCCTTGAGTTTGTTCTGCCGCCTCTATCGGCGTTTGCGAATGGAACATCATCTTCCAGCCGTCGGCGCGATGGACGTAGCCGGTGCTGGCGAGCGCCGCATAGGGCTCGCCATTTTCCCGCGTGGCGCGCGCTTCGTAAGTGAGCATGACGATATCGCTGCCCGGCTCGACCATGCCCTTCAGCTTGATCTCGAGGTCGCGCCATCTGTTAGGCTTGGCCGCGCTCTTTGCGAGATCGGCGTTGGTCATCGCCTGCGCCATCTGCGGGAACGCCACCAGGCACTCCACGTCGGCATTGGCTTCATAATAGGCGGAATCGCCAGACCAAAAGCCCTTCTCGATGTCGAGAAGCTCCTGCTTGTTGGCGGTAATCGGCTTCGTGGCGGTCATCGCGGAACCCTCCTCGCCTGTCGCAGATTTGCAACGGCTCAAAGGCGGGCAGGTTCCGAGATCAGTTCGTGTCGGTGGTGTCGTCCCGCTCCGGCGCCGCGTCAGCTGGCTCCGACTCGGCGTCGGCCGGTTGCGCCACAGCCTTGGGCTTGGCGGCCTGGGTCTTCGGCTTGGCCGTGTCGGCCTTGGCCGCCGTCGGCGGCGGCACGTCCGACTTCTGCTTGCAGCCCTTGAGCCAGACGTCATAGACGGCGTGCTCGACGGCGTTGAGGCCTGGGCTTTCGGCAAACATCCAGCCGGTGAAGATGCGGCGGATCTTGCGGTCGAGCGTGATCTCGTCGACCTCGACGAAGGAATCGGTCTTCGGCTGCTCCGTATCCGGCCGCGAATAGCAGACGCGAGGCGTCACCTGCAAAGCGCCGAACTGCACGGTCTCGTCGATATAGACGTCGAAGGTGATGATGCGGCCGGTGATCTTGTCGATGCCGGCGAACTCGGCCACCGGATTGGTAATGCGGTCGGAGGCGGCAGGCGCAGGGGCCGGCGCCTGCGCAGCGGCGAAGGCTGCCGTTGAGGCAAGCAGAATGGACGACGCCGCGACAAGCGCCTTTGAGATATGGCTTGGAATCCTGGGGCGCAATTCCGGACGGAAAACCGCTGCGCACTTTTCCTGGAATTGCTTAGGAGAGCTCATGCAAATACCGGTGGTTGTGCCCGGGTGATTCTTCAACGCCCAAGGCTAGTCGAGGCTGCGCAATCAGCAAGCAGCTAAACGCCAATTGTGGCGACAAAGGACCGAAGCGGTGTCGTGGACGCGGATTACGATCCGGGCGTCCAGGCGTCGTAGTCGCCGGTCACCTGCGGGCGATGCTGGTTGGTCAGGATGGAACCCTGAGGACGATAGGCGCCGGGCGTTCCGGTCAGGTTCGGCCGATGCTCTTTCTGCCACTCGCGAGCCTTGTAGCTCTCGCTCGATGGAGGTGTATCGACGCGATGATGGATCCAGCCATGCCAGCCCGGCGGGATCTTCGAGGCTTCCGAATAATCGCGATAGATGACCCAGCGGCGGGTGCGGCCTTCCGAATCGATGCCGCCTTCATAGTAGACGTTGCCGGCTTCGTCCTCGCCGACCCTCTTGCCGAAGCGCCAAGTGTGGAAGCGGGTGCCGAGCGTCTGGCTGTTCCACCAGGTGAAAAACTGCAGCAGGAAAGTTTTCATCCACATCCTCGCGGCGGCAGCGGCTGCGCCTTTCCCCTGCTTATGGCGTCACGTCAGCGCGAAGGCAAGGGTTTTGCCAAGTACCGAATGCAAATGCTTCGTGCGCTAAATCGATGCAGTTGCCCTGCCGGCGGCAACGCGGCTTGCCAAGCGTTGCCTGTCTTTCTAAAGCTCGGCCCGGCCCGTTTCGGGGGCGCCTTAGGGAGGTGACGATTGAGCCGGGATCCGTCCGCCGACAGCCGGATCAGCGCCGAAGGCATTCGCCGCCGCAAGGGTGGCGTGCCGATCGTCTGCCTCACCGCCTACACCTATCCTGTCGCGCGCCTGCTCGATCCGCATGTCGACCTGCTGCTGGTCGGCGACAGCGTCGCCATGGTCCTGCATGGCCACGCCACCACGCTCGGCGCCTCGCTGGAGATGATGATCGCGCACGGCCAGGCCGTCATGCGCGGCTCGGCCAAGGCCTGCGTGGTGGTCGACATGCCGGCGGGCAGCTACGAGTCCTCGCCGGCGCAGGCCGTGGCGGCGGCGAGGCGGATCGTTGGGGAAACGGGCTGCCAGGCCGTGAAGCTCGAAGGCGGCGTCGACATGGCTTCCCGGATCGCGGCGATCGTCGCCGAAGGGATACCAGTCATGGGCCATATCGGCCTGCAGCCGCAATCGGTGGAGAAGGACGGCGGCTACAAGATCAAAGGCCGGACGGAGGACAATATCGCTGCCCTTTCGCGCGATGCCGAGGCGGTGGAAGAAGCTGGCGCCTTCTCGGTCGTCATCGAGGGCACGATGGAGACCGTGGCCGCGAAGCTTACCCGTCACATTTCCATACCGACCATCGGCATTGGCGCCAGCGCCGACTGCGACGGCCAGATCCTGGTGATCGACGACATGGTCGGCATGACCGTCGACCGCGTGCCGAAATTCGTCAAGGAATATGCCGACTTGCGCGGCGTGATAGCGAATGCGGCGGCACGCTACTCCGCCGAGGTGCGCAGCCGCGCCTTTCCCAGCCCCGAACACGTCTTCACGACGGCTTCCGGCAAGGACAAGACATGAACGCGCCAATCGTCGTCGACAGCGTCACAGCCCTTCGGGCGCAGGTCCGGGACTGGCGACAGGCCGGCCTCAAGGTCGCTATGGTGCCGACCATGGGCGCGCTGCATGACGGCCATATCTCACTAGTCAGGATCGCGCTCGAACGGGCCGAACGCTGCGTCGTCTCGATCTTCGTCAATCCGGCGCAGTTCGCGCCGACGGAAGATCTCGACAAGTACCCGCGCCAGCTGACGCGCGATCTCGACCGGTTGCAGGACGCCGGTGCGCATCTCGCCTTCACGCCAGGCGTGAGCGAAATGTACCCTGCCGGATTCGCCACCAAGATCTCGGTCGGCGGCCCCTCCCGCGGCCTGGAAACCGACTTCAGGCCGAGCTTCTTCGACGGGGTCGCGACCGTTGTGGCCAAGCTCTTCCTGCAGGCGGCGCCCGATTGCGCCGTGTTCGGCGAGAAAGACTACCAGCAGCTCTGCGTCGTCAGGCAGCTCTCCCGCGACCTCGACCTGCCCGTCAAGATCGTGGGCGCGCCGACGGTGCGCGACGCCCATGGCCTCGCCATGTCGTCGCGCAATGCCTATCTCGGCGCGACCGAGCTCGAAATCGCGCGCAAGCTCAACGTTATCCTGCGCGGCACGGCGGCAGCGCTTTCAGCCGGCACGGATGAAGCCGGCGCCACCGAAGATGCCGCACAGGCGCTCGTCTCAGCCGGCTTCCAAAAGGTCGACTATGTCGCTGCCCGCGCGAGCGTCACGCTCGGACCCTGGCAGCGGGGCCGGGACGGCCGCCTGCTCGCCGCGGCTTGGCTCGGCACGACCCGGCTGATCGACAATGTGGAAATTCCCTTCGCCTGAGCGGTCCTGCCGATCGGCGGGCATGCAATGATGCAACCGCGCCACAACCGGGCGAAGTGCCGAGTCCACCCGCTTCACGCTTCCGACCTAGCGGAGCCGCTTCTCCATGATGAGGGCGGGCAATCCCGAGTTGCCGCCGCAATCGGCGGTTCTGCCTGCCGGGCGGAACCCATTCGCCTCGTAGAAGGCGATCGCCGCGGCATTTGCTTCTTCGACTTCGAGGCGCAGCGTATCCATCTCCGGAAAACTGGCTTCGACTTCATCGAGCAGGGACTGGCCGATCCCCTGGCGCTGGCAGGTCGGATGCACATAGAGCTGGCTCAAAAGGACGATCTTCGGGTCGGTGGTGGCGGCGGCGAACGCCATGCCGCCGAGCCGCTTGCCGTCGTCAGCCACCAGGAACTCGGAATTCGGGCGCGTCAGCCGCGCCTTGAGCGAGGCGATCGAATGCCAGTCATCCGTGATTTCAGTTACCCGCTTGGCGCCATAGAGGGCGTCGTAAGTGGCATGCCAAGTCTCGACCAGCAACGCACGGGCGGCTGCGAGATCGCGTTCGCTCGCCGTGCGCACGAACATCGCTAGCCCTCGATGCCGAGCTTGGCCTTGACGAGGTCGTTCACCGCTTGCGGGTTGGCCTTGCCGCCGGTCGCCTTCATCACCTGGCCGACGAACCAGCCGGCCATGGTCGGCTTGGCGCGCGCCTGCTCGGCCTTGTCCGGGTTGGCGGTGATAACCTCGTCGACCGCCTTCTCGATGGCGCCGGTGTCGGTGACCTGCTTCATGCCGCGGCTCTCGACGAGCTGGCGCGGATCGCCGCCCTCGTTCCAGACGATCTCGAACAGGTCCTTGGCAATCTTGCCGGAAATGGTGCCTTCCTTGATCAGGTCGAGAACAGCGCCGAGCTGCTCGGGCGAAACCGGAGCATTTTCAATATCCTTGCCGGCCTTGTTCAGCTGGCCCAGGAGATCGTTGATGACCCAGTTGGCGGCGAGCTTGCCGTCGCGGCCTGCCGCCACCTTTTCGAAATAGTCGGCGATCGGCTTTTCCGAAACCAGCACCGAGGCGTCATAGGCCGAAAGGCCGAGCACATCGACCAGCCGCGCCTTCTTGTCGTCGGGCAGTTCCGGCAGGTCCTTGGCGAGCGCGTCGACATAGGCCTGGTCGAACTCCAGCGGCAGAAGGTCGGGATCCGGGAAATAGCGATAGTCATGCGCTTCTTCCTTGGAGCGCATCGAACGCGTCTCGCCCTTGGCCGGATCGAACAGTCGCGTCTCCTGATCGATCTTGCCGCCGTCTTCCAGAATGGCGATCTGCCGGCGCGCCTCGTATTCGATGGCCTGGCCGATGAAGCGGATCGAGTTCATGTTCTTAATCTCGCAGCGCGTGCCAAACTCGCCGCCCGGACGGCGGACCGAGACGTTGACGTCGGCGCGCAGCGAGCCTTCGTCCATGTTGCCATCGCAAGTGCCGAGATAACGCATGATCGAGCGCAGCTTGGTGACATAGGCCTTGGCTTCGTCGGCCGAGCGGATATCGGGCTTGGAGACAATCTCCATCAGAGCCACGCCGGAGCGGTTGAGATCGACATAGGACATGGTCGGGTGCTGGTCGTGCATCGACTTGCCGGCATCCTGTTCCAGATGCAGGCGCTCGATGCCAACCTCGATATCCTCGAACTCGCCCTGGCGGTCGGGGCCGACGGAGACAATCACCTTGCCTTCGCCGACGATCGGCTGCTTGTACTGCGAGATCTGGTAGCCCTGCGGCAGGTCCGGATAGAAATAGTTCTTCCGGTCGAAGACCGACTTGTGGTTGATCGCGGCCTTCAGACCGAGCCCGGTGCGGATCGCCTGCTTGACGCATTCCTCGTTGATGACCGGCAGCATGCCGGGCATCGCCGCGTCGACAAGGCTGACATTGGCATTGGGCGCCGCGCCGAACGAGGTCGAGGCGCCAGAGAAGAGCTTGGCCTCCGAGATCACTTGCGCATGCACCTCCAGCCCGATGACGATCTCCCAGTCGCCGGTGGCGCCGGGGATCAGACGTTTTGCGTCGGGGATGCGGGTATCGATAATGCTCATGGAGGCCTGCGGATTGGAAACGTGAGTTTCACGTCAAAAATGAAAGTCACTCGCTAGTCCAAACCGCCCGGCGAGACAAGCCTTAAGCCTTCCGCGGGCCTTTCCCGCCACCTCCCGGGGCATTTCGCGCAACGAACAGCGCATCCTGCATCTGCTCGCGCAAGGCGGGCGCATCGAAACCGAAAAGAACGAGAGCAGGAAGATCGCCTCGGTCCAGTGCCTGACCCGCGACGGCTAGCGTTGTCCGGGGCTTCGAGCTGGAGCTCTTTCGGAAGTTGAGGCGCAAGAAAGCGGTTTCCTCGACGGATGGCGGTCCTTACCGCATTACCCGACGGGGGCTCCAGCTCGTCCGGGCCGAACTCGACAATCGATAGAACGTGCCACACGCCGCCGGCTGGAAACAGCCGGCGGCTTCCTCGCCCGCCTGCTCAGGCCGTGGCGATGTAGGCCCTGATCTCCTCGGCCTCGCGCTCGACATCCTCGATGCGGCGCTTGACCACGTCGCCGATGGAGACGATGCCGTCGAGCAGGCCGTTTTTCTCCACCGGCAGATGGCGGAAGCGGCCTCTCGTCATGATCTCCATCACCTCGTTGACGGTGTGGTTTTCGTTGCAGATCTTGACCTTCGGAGTCATTGCCGAGCGCACGGGGATGTCGAGCGCGGCGGCACCCTCCTTGGCCACGACCCTGACGATATCGCGCTCCGAGAGGATGCCGACGATCTTTCGGTCGCCATTGGTGATGACGAGCGCGCCGACCCTGTGCTCGGCCAGCATGCGAATGGCCTCGCTGAGTTTCTCATTGGGCCCGAGCGTGAACACGTCATGGCCTTTGCTTTCAAGAATTGCCTTAACCGTCATGGCGTCCTCCACAGCCTTTGACGCCGGCTCCCCCGCCCCAACCGGCTTCTGAGCCCCGGCGCCCTTAGGAAGACACTGGGTGCTTAGGCAACATCGTGCGCCGTCATTGGTTACATTTCAAGTGCGCCTAAGGACTAGGCAGCAGCCAGCGGGCGGTCGAAGAAACGCAGTCCGAAAAAGCCGGCAACGAAGCCGCCGATATGCGCTTCCCAAGCGATCTGGCCTTCTATTCCCGGCGCGAAGCCGAGCAGGCCCGTGGCGAGATTTATGACCATCCAGACTCCCAGAAAGGTCATGACGCCGCGCGAGCGCAATACCGCCGCGATCGGCAAGGGCTCGCCGACGAAAGCCGCCCTGCCTGATGAACGGTCGACGCGAAAACCATAACGCGCCGCCGCCCCCATCATGCCGGAGATCGCGCCCGACGCACCGACCAGCGGCACCTCGCCAAGCGGATGCAGCGCCCAGAAGAGTGCCACCGAAGCGAGGCTCGTTACCGCGAAGAACAACGCGAAGCGCAGCGTGCCAAATCGATTGGCCAAAGGCGAACCAAAAGCGGCAAGCCAGATCATGTTGATCAACAGATGCGCCACGCCGCCATGCAGGAAGGCATAGGTGAACGGGCTGGAAAAAGCATAGAAATCAAGGTCATATCGACCAGAATAGCGAATGGGGACGAAGGCCGCTCTCACGAGCAGGGCAAAATCCTGGTCGTCGGTCAGCAGATAGACACGCACAAGGTGGACAGCCACACAGATGCCGATCACCGCCAGGACTGCGGGCGGCAGGTTGAAGACGGGTTCGCGGCCCGGCGGCTCGGAAGCCTCTTCCGGCAGCGGTTCGTTTTCGGTGGGGCTTACGGGCTCGCTCATGCACCCTTGCAGGTTAGGGACTCGGGATTTCGACGAGCATGTAGATCACGCCCTTTCGAATCACAAACGGCTATTCGCCACAGCGCACACGCAGAAAAAAGCGCGAATCAGAACAGGGACGAATCAAAAAGAAGGCCGTCCAGGAGTTCCCTGAACGGCCGGTCGAGCCCCCTGCTCCCCATAAACTCGTGACTGAAGTGCTGCCGATCGCTGCGAGAACGACCGTTTTGGAGTGGTTTTGGTGTGCCACAGGCCTCGGTGGCACGCAATGTAAACCGTTTGTTAACCTTAACGACCCCGAGGCGTGAACAAACGTTAACGATACTGGCACGCATCCTGCTCCGCACCGCATGAAGGTCATCGGAGGGCGCCCTGTCTGTTCGCCGATGGGACATCAAAAGACAGGTTGTGCGGAGCAGGATGGACATGAACGAAAAAGGATCGATCGCGCTGTTCCAATATTGGAACCGGTTGCGTGATGGCCGCCTCGCTCCGAAGCGATCGGAGGTGGAGCCGGCGGATATCAAGTCGCTTCTGGCCGACACCTTCATCCTCGAGCGCGATACGCGTGGCGAAGCGGTGTTCCGGCTGGCCGGCACAAGGCTCTGCGCCTATTACGGCCGGGAGCTCAAGGGCTTCTCCTTCCCTTCGCTCTGGCGCGAGAAGGACCAGCGGCTGATGTCGCGGCTGATGCAAGGCGTTTTCGACCAGAAGTCGGTCCTGCTCATGACCTATGAGGGGTTCAGCCGGAACGGCCGCTCCAATAAATTCGAGCTCCTGTCGCTGCCGCTGGATGGTGGCGCCGAGAACCAGCGTTGCCTCGGCATCATCAGTACCGCCGACAAGCCGTTCTGGCTTGGCGCCGATCCGATCGCCGACGCGCTAATCGATACGATCCGGGTGATAGATCCCGACAAGGAGCCAATGTTCCTGAAGAACCGTCCGGCGATTGACGTCCCCTCGCTCGTTCCGGCCGAATTCGAACCTCCGGAGACCATTTCGGCGCTCGGTCGCGTGCGCCGCATCCGCCATCTCGTCGTCCTCGACGGCGGGCGTCACGAATGAACTTGGCCGGTAGGGATTTATCCTTCCCTCGCGGCTAATTTTTGCGCCTCCCGGAAGCCTCCCGGGCCCAGGCTTTTGCGGCCGACTTTTCCCGTTTGTTAACTTGCTTTGCTGTAGCTTTTCGGGCGAAATTCCTCGCATCGTCGCGCGGAATGCCAACGGGGTGTAGGCAGTCATGAGGTCAGCGGCGGTAGAATATGCGCCGTCACGAGCTGAGCGGCGCAATTTCCAGCGTGTCCGCGTCAAGATTTACGGACGTTTCATGCTGGAAGACCGTACCGAACATCCATGCCAGGTGATCGATATGTCGCCCGGCAACGTGGCATTGCGCACGGAACGTATCGGCAAGCCGGGCGAGAAGGTCATCGCCTATATCGACCATATCGGGCGTGTCGAAGGCATTGTGACGCGCACGTCGCAGGACGGTTTCGCCATGACCGTGATCGCCTCGGACCGCAAGAAGGACAAGCTTGCCGCACAGCTCACCTGGCTTGCCAACAAGCATGAGCTCGACCTGCCGGAGGACCGCCGCCACGAGCGCGTGGCGCCGCGCAATCCGATGAGCGTTCTGCAGCTTACCGACGGGCGCCAGTATCAGTGTCGCATCATCGACCTGTCGCTCTCGGGCGCTGCGATTGAGATCGACGTCAAGCCGGCCATCGGTGTCCAGGTCATGCTCGGCACGATGCGCGGCCAAGTGGTGCGCCATTTCGAGGACGGTGTCGCCATCGAGTTCGCGGTCATCCAGCGTCCGGAAACGCTCGACCAGGAATTCAACGCGCCGCGGTCCTGACCTAAGCCCGCCAGCAGCGAAGCGAACCGGCCCTTGCGGCCGGTTTTTTGTCGCCTTTTTGGGCTGCCGGACGCAGCTGTCGAGCGCCGTGAAGTCCTAATGAAGCCCAGAAAATCTGAATAATTCAAAATCGCGATAGTTCAAATTTTATGTTTATTCTATCGGCGTTTTACTCAATGTCTACTTCGCGTTTTTGCGTCAAATAAATCCCATCGTGGCACAGTCTTCTCAAACGGGGAGACTACCACAATGAAAATGACGAGGGGCAAGCTGTTGCTCTTGGCAATAGCGATGCAGCTTCCCGCGTGGGGCACGGCAAGCGCAGCACCGGCTTTCATGCACACGGGTGGCCGCACCACCCAGCCGGTCGGCCACTACGATTTCTGCCAGCGCATTCCGGCCGAATGCAACCAGCGGACGCCGAAAGGTCCGCCGGTCGAGCTGACGCGTAAGCTGTGGGCGACGATCGTCAACGTCAACAATTCGGTCAACATCCGCGTCAAGCCGCGCACCGATATGGAGATCTACGGTGTGGAGGAATACTGGGCCTATCCCGACAACGGCTATGGCGACTGCGAGGACTATGGACTAGAGAAGCGCCGCGAGCTGATGGCCGTCGGCGTCCCGGCCGGTGACCTGTTGATGACGGTGGTGCGCCAGCCGAACGGCGAGGGCCATGCGGTGCTGACGGTGCGCACCAGCCTCGGCGAATTCATCCTCGACAATCTCGAGCCGAAAGTGCTCGCCTGGAACGACACGGTCTACACTTACCTCAAGCGTCAATCGACCGAGAATTCGGGCGTTTGGGTGACGATCAACGACGGCCGCGAGGAGGCGGTCGCCAGCGTCCGTTAAGGCGCCAAACAGATCGGGTGCGTCGCGGTAGACGCAGCGGCGTGCCCAAGGAGAAAGCCCGGTCGAGTCCCCACCCTCCCCGTCCCCAACGACCGGGTTTTAGGAGCCGGCCCCTGTCCCCGGGGCCGGCTCCGCCATTTCGGGTCGCGCCCACACCGGCTGCAACCGATCGGCGCCGCATTGCTGAGATGCCATAACCGCCACCCTTCCGCGCCGAGGCGGATGGGAGCATTATAGCGCGTTCGTTGCGGATGAAGGCGATGCTGGAAGTCCCTGAGGATCGCGGCGCCCGACACTGGCTTTTCAAGACTATCGACGACGCCTTCAAGACGGGTGACTTCGAAGGGCTTGGCAAGGCTTTGGGCGGCTCGGAGCGCTGGTTCGACGAGAGGATGCCGTTCGAGCTCGGCCTTGGCCATCCGCTGGAATACGCGATCTACTGGAGCCCGGCCACGTTCATCACCGCGCTTCTCGATGCCGGGTCGAATCCGAATTACGAAGATCCTGCCGGGTTTCCCTCGATCATTGCAGCGCTGTCGACAGAAAGGCCTGACCGGCTGGACGTCGTCCGTATCCTGCTCGAGTATGGCGCCGACCCCGATATGCGCGGCGTGAACGACTGGACGCCGCTGCATTATGCGGTGTCCCGGCGGGACGCCGAAGCTATCCGTCTCCTGCTCCTGTCAGGCGCGGACCCGTCGCTGAGGGCCCGCATCGACGACTATGAGACAGCCCTGGAAGGCGCCGAGCAGGCCGGCTTCGAAGCCGGCGTCTTTCTGTTGCGTGAGGCGCTGAACAGCCGCCCGATGTAATGACGCGCGGCCGCGGGCCGCCGCCGTCACACCGCCTTGAGCTTTGCCATGAACCGTTTGGCATTGGCCACATAGTGGGCGGCCGAGGCGCGCAGGCGCTCGATCACCGCTTCGTCCAGCGCCCTTATCACCTTGCCGGGCGAGCCGACGATCAGCGAATTGTCCGGGAAAATCTTGTTTTCCGTCACCAGGGCGCCGGCGCCGACCAGCGAATTGTTGCCGATCCTGGCGCCGTTCAGCACGATGGCACCCATGCCGATCAGGCTGTTGTCGCCGACCGTGCAGCCATGCAGCAGCGCCCTATGGCCGATCGTACAGCCTTGGCCGATGGTCAGCGGAAAGCCCGGATCGGTGTGCATGATCGTATGCTCCTGCACATTGGTATCGGCGCCGATCGTAATGGGCTCACCATCGCCGCGGATGGCGACGCCGAACCAAAAGCCGACATTGCGGCCGATCCGGATATTGCCGATCAGCGTGGCGTCCGGCGCAATCCAGTTCGTATCGGCATCCTCGAACTCAGGCGCTTTCCCATCGATCGCATAAACCGGCATTGTTCGTCTCCGAATCGTCTCAACCAGCGAATTCGAAGGACCCTAAGTTCTCGCTCGCCCAGGATGCAATGGCGATGAGCACGACGCCGAGCGCCAGCGCCCAGGCGATGGCCGTGCAGCCGCAAGACAACAGCGCCATCGTGCCGATGCGCCCTTCGCGCCGGGCGGCCAGGGCCTCGTTGGTGAGCATGAACGGCCCGGCGCAGGCCGTTGCCGCGAGCGAGCGCAGGATATGGACCGGCGAAATATAGGGTTCGGCAAAGGCCAGACGCCGGCCGGATAGCAGTTCCATGGCCGATCCGGCCAGTCCGCAAGCCGTGACGCCAACCGCAAACGCGTAAAGAACAAGCACAACGGGATCCATGTTTACCAACCATTTACCATGAAAACGCACAGTCGTGCCAACGCGCTGCAAGAGCTATGCCGCGCCGGCTGTGCCGCCGAAGGACAGGTGGGCGTATCGGGGAAGAGCGAATGAGAGACGCAACGGCTGCCGAGAGCCCGGACTTCGAGGTCGTCGATTCGACCCTGATGAAGCGGGTCTTCTACATCTTCGCGGCACTGGCGCTACTTTCGGTAGCGATCAGCGTCGGTGGCAAATGGCTTGGACGGTCAATCGCCATGGCCGGCTATACGGATGACACGACGGTGCGCCAGATCGTCATGGGCAACAATCTGATCAGCGTGCCGGCAAACTTCATCCGCTTCGATCAGGCCAGGCGCGACGGCATCGCCTCGCGGCTCGACCTCTATCTGCGCTATCCCGAGATGGACGGCTACAGCTCGGCCGCGCGCGACGACTTCAACCATACGACGACCAGGAAGATCATCTTCCTGTCGTTCGAGCCGCGGATGATGTCGCGCGACATGAGCGGCCGTTTCGCGCCGATCTACAGCTCCCTGATCGAAAAGCCGGGCACGCCAGGTCCGGGCGGCACGACGGTTTACGCTTTCACGGAAAAATCAGGCTATCTCAACGAGGTGCTGGCCGTCGCCGAACGTCCCGGCAAGGATCCGTTCGTCGCCCGCTGCTTGAGCGGTCCGAGCGCGGAGCAATCGCTGGCGCCCTGCGAGCGCGACATCCAGGTCGGCGACGATCTCAGCCTCACCTATCGTTTTCCCCGCGAGTTGCTGGCGAACTGGCCGGCACTCGACGCGGCCATCGCGGCCAAAGTGGCGAGTATTCTGAAGACTGGCCACTGACGCTGGCGGCTAGCCGAATATCCAACCAGATCATTTCTGCGCGCAGCCAGCGCTTCAAACCGGCAATCTGGCTCAACGGTTCGATGTCACGGGCGCCAAGATACGGTCTGGCATCGGGCTGACAAGGCGCGCTAATGGTCAGGCATGACCGATTTGAAGCCTTCCTATCTTGAGTTTGATCTCGCCAGCCGCCATCTGCGCCTCGACCCGCACGAGCCGGCCTTCGTGCAAGACCCTTACGAGGCCTACGCCTTTCTGCACGGCACTGCCAACGCCTTCTTCTGGGAAGACTACGGCTTCTGGTGCTTTGGCGGCTTCGACGACGTCAACCGTCTGCTGCGCGACCGCCGTTTCGGCCGCCAGAATCCGGCGGGGATTCCCGACAGCCGGGGCGTCGGGGACGACCGCTCGCACCTCGTCGCCTTCGACGCGATCGAGGCCAATTCCATGCTGGAGCTCGAGCCGCCGGTGCATACCCGGCTCAGAACACTGGTCAACCGCGCCTTCGTCTCGCGCCAGGTCGAGCGGCTCAGGCCGCGGATCGAGGCATTGGCCAACGAACTGGTCGACCGCTTCGAGCCAAACGGCGTCGACCTTCTGCCCGCCTACGCCTCGCCCTTGCCGATCACCATCATCGCCGAGATGCTCGGCGTTCCGGTTGAGATAGGGCCGCAACTGCTCGACTGGTCGCATCGGATGGTCGCCATGTACATGCATGGCCGCACGCGCGAGACCGAGGAGACGGCGAACCGCGCCGCCCGCGATTTTTCCGACTTCCTGCGGGACTATATTGCGGAGCGGCGCAAGAAACCTGGCGACGATCTGCTGTCGCTCTTGATCGAGGCCCAGGAGAACGGCCAGAAGCTTTCGGAAGACGAGCTGGTTTCCTCGGCCATCCTGCTTCTCAATGCCGGTCATGAAGCGACCGTGCACCAGACCGGCAATGCGCTGCGCTCGATCCTCGCGCAAGGCGGCGATCCGCGGCGTTTCTTCGAGACGCCTGAGAAAAACGTCGCGGCGGTCGAGGAGTGCCTGCGCTACAACGCGCCGCTGCATATGTTTCTGCGCTATGCCTATGAGGAGATGGAGGTTTCGCCAGGCATCCTGGTCAAACCTGGAGAGATGGTCGCGCTGCTGCTCGGCATGGCGAACCACGATCCGTTGGCTTTTGCCGGACCTGACACCTTCAATCCGGCCCGCACGGACCAGAAGAATGTTTCCTTCGGCGCCGGCATCCATTTCTGCATCGGCGCGCCGCTGGCCAGGCTGGAGTTGCAGGTGTCGCTGAAGACGCTGTTCGATCGGCTGCCCAACTTGCGCTTAGCGGAGACACCGCGCTTCCGCGACACTTACCATTTTCACGGGCTGGAACGGGTTGCCGTTACCTTTTGACCGGCGAACGATCCGCCTCGAACAGCTGAAATTATCGTTCGGAACTCAGACATGAAATTCGCCTACCTGCAGGAGCCGCCTTTTTGCTTCACCGATGGCGCGGGCAAGCTCGGCGGCTGCGACGCCGTGCTCGCCGAGAAGGTTTGCCAGATGCTTGACCTGGAGAACTTCTCGCCGATCGAGGCGGAATTCGCCGAACTGCTCCCCGGTTTGGTCGACGGCCGCTGGGACATGACGACCGGCCTGTTCATCTCCGAGGAGCGCGGCAAGCTCGTGGACTTCACGCGGCCGATCTGGTCACTGCCGGACGGGTTGATGGTCGCCAAAGGCAATCCACTGGAGCTGAACGGCTATCGCTCCGTCGCCCAACATCCTTCCGCTGTGCTCGCAGTGATATCGGGCCAGATCCAGCACCAGACCGGACTGCAGAACGGCGTTCCGCCCCAACGGATAAGGATATTCGCCACGCAGGCCGAAGCAGCCGAAGCCGTTGCGGCAGGCCATGTCGACGCCTATGCCAGCGTCGCCATGGCGCATCGCGGCTATGTCAACGGACGGGCTGGCGCACCGCTTGCGTTCATCGATGTCCCAGCCTCTGAAAAGCAGCCTGCGGCAGGCGCTTTCGCCCTCGCCAAGGGCAACGACGCGCTGCGCCGGCGTGTCGATCAATGTCTCGGCGATCTGCTTGGAAGTGCCTGGCACCGGGAGATCATGAGCCAATACGGCTTTTCCGACGACGATGTCGACCGGCTGCTCTGATTGCTGGAAGCATTCAAAGCCGGATCACATATTCCTTGCGCGTCGTCTCCAGCACTTCCCAGGTGCCCTTGAATCCGGGCCGCAGCACGAAACTGTCGCCGGCCCGCACGGTGCGCGCCTCGCCGCCATCTTCGGCGATCACTGAGACGCCGGACAGGATGTGGCAGAACTCCCATTCGTCATAGACGATGCGCCATTTGCCCGGCGTCGCTTCCCAGATGCCGGTATAGAGGCCGCCGTCACGCTCCTCGACGTTCCAGGTGCGGAATTTCGGATCGCCCGACAGCACGCGATCCGGGGCCGGCGCGCCGGCCTCCGGTTCGACGCTTTCGACATTGACCGCAAGAAAGGCCGACATATCAGACCTTGCCGAGCGCCTGTTCGAGATCGGCGACGATGTCGTTGACGTCCTCGATGCCGATCGACAGCCGCACCGTATCCGGCCCGGCGCCGGCCTTGACCTTCTGCTCGTCGGAAAGCTGGCGGTGCGTGGTCGAGGCCGGATGGATGACCAGCGATTTGGTGTCGCCGACATTGGCGAGATGCGAGAAGAGCTCGAGAGCCTCGACGAATTTGACGCCGGCCTCATAGCCGCCCTTGAGGCCGAAGGTGAAGACCGCGCCCGCGCCGTGCGGCGAATATTTCTTCTGCAGCGCATTATTCTTGTCGCCAGGAAGGCCGGGATAATTCACCCAGGCGACCTTGGGATGGTTGGAGAGCCAGCCCGCGACGCTCGCGGCGTTGTCGCAGTGGCGCTGCATCCTGAGCGGCAGCGTTTCCAGGCCGGTCAAAAGCAGGAAGGCGTTGAAGGGCGAGATCGCGGCGCCGATGTCGCGCAGGCCAAGCACGCGCGCGGCAATCGCGAAGGCGAAGTTGCCGAAGGTTTCGTGCAGGACGATACCGCCATATTCGGGACGGGGCTCCGACAGCATCGGATATTTGCCCGACTTCGACCAGTCGAAGGTGCCGCCATCGATGATGCCGCCGCCGATCGAATTGCCGTGGCCGCCGATGAACTTGGTCAGCGAATGCACGACGATGTCGGCACCGTGCTCGATCGGCCGCACCAGATAGGGCGAGGCCAACGTGTTGTCGACGATCAGCGGCAGACCGTGCTTGCGGGCGATGTCGCCGATCTTCTCGATGTCGACGAAGACGCCGCCGGGATTGGCAAGGCTCTCGATGAAGATCGCCTTGGTCCTGTCGTCGATCTGGCTCTCGAACGTCGAGGTATCGATCGGATCAGCCCAGCGCACCTCCCAGCCGAAATTCTTGAAGGCATGGCCGAACTGGTTGATCGATCCGCCATAGAGCTTGTTGGCGGCGATGAAATTATCGCCGGGCTGCATCAGATTGTGGAAGACCAGCACCTGGGCGGCATGGCCAGAGGCGACGGCAAGCGCGGCGGTACCGCCATCCAGCGCGGCAAGACGCTCCTCGAGCACCGCCTGCGTCGGATTCATGATGCGGGTGTAGATATTGCCGAAGGCCTTCAGCCCGAACAGCGAGGCGGCATGGTCGGCATCGTCGAAGACATAGGACGTGGTCTGATAGATCGGCGTAGCGCGGGCGCCGGTTGCCGGGTCGGGCCTGGCGCCGGCATGAACGGCTAAAGTGTTGAAACCGGGCGTACGGGCCATCGAAACCTACCTCTCCTGATCTTTTCCTGATCTTTCGAAAATCGCCGGGCATTCTTGGCCAAGCGCGGCTGGGAATGCAAAGAAGAAAATACCTTTCGGGACGCGATTTGCGACGAACGCCGGGAAAAATCCAATTCTTCCCGGATAATTTTTTCACGCCTGGCCAGCGGCCTATTTCTGCCGCACGCCGAAGCTCTGGAAGCTCTGCCTCATCAAAGGCTTCTTCGACGACAGCACGCCGGAGTTGACGCCGGTCCAGCCGATCTCGCCCGACAGCTTGCCATATTCGATCTTGGGACAGCGGTTCATCACCACCTTGATGCCGGCGGCCTCGGCCTGGGCAGCGGCCTCGTCGTGACGCACGCCAAGCTGCATCCAGACGACCTTGGGCAGCGGATCGAGCTTCAGCACTTGGTCGACGATGCCGGGCACGGCCGTCGAGCCTCGAAAAATATCGACCATATCGACCGGATGCGGCAGATCCGCCAGGCTGGCATAGACCGTCTGTCCGAGGATCTGCTTGCCGGCGTGACCGGGATTGATCGGCAGCACCGAAAAGCCTTTGGCCAAGAGGTATTTCAGCACGAAATAGCTTGGCCGCACGTCGTTGGGCGAGGCGCCGACCATGGCGATCGTCTTCACTGAGTTGAGGATACCGGCAATGTAGGCGTTGTCGTAGTTATCGTGATTCATAGTTCGTCCTCATACAGCGCTTCGGCGAGAAAGGCAGCCGGATCGCTGCAGAAGTCGCGCATCATGCGAAAATGATCGGTGTCCTGAAAATCGATCGGGTCGAGGCCGAAGCGGCTGATGCGAAAGAGCCTTGCATTCGGGCAAGCCATCAGAAGCGGCGAGTGCGTGGCCATGATCACCTGTGCGGTGCCCGACTGCTCCATGCGTTGAAGCAGTTTCAGCAATTCGATCTGGCGCGTCGGCGACAGCGCGCTTTCGGGCTCGTCGAGAATGTAGATGCCTTGCCGACGGCAGCGCTCCTCGAAGAAGCGGATGAAGCCTTCGCCATGCGACCAGGACAAAAAATCAGGCGGCGCCGCCCCGACATCCAGCGCGGCTTGGTCGAGATAGCGCGACACGGAGTAGAAGGATTCGGCGCGAAAGAACCAGCCAGCGGTGACTTTGGGAAGCCAGTGGGCACGAAGCGTGGTGCCGAGTGCAGCACCGCTCTTGTCGACGGCACGCGAATGGTCGACCGGCATGTAACCTTTTCCGCCGCCGGCCTCGTCATAGCCGGCAAGCGCTCCGATGGCTTCCAACAACGTCGACTTGCCGGTGCCGTTCTCACCGACGATGATGGTGATGGCCGAGGCGAATTCGAACTCGAATTCGCGGTCGCGGAAAATCGGCAGGCTCCAGGGATATTGGTCCCAGTCGGCAACGCGCGACGGCTCAAGCAGGATGCGCTTGAGATAGGGCGCTTTGAGCCGTGTCAGTTGCTTGCGGGCAGCCACGTCGAACCTTCAGCGATAGAAAAGCGCGGCATATGGAAGAACTATTCGTCGGTCCATTCCGGCTTGCGCTTGCCGATGAAGGCGCCGATGCCTTCCTCGGCGTCGCGCGCCAGCATGTTTTCGACCATCACGCGGCCGCTATAGGCATAAGCGTCGGCCAGCCCCATTTCGGCTTGCGCGTAGAAGGCTTCCTTGCCGGTTTTGACGACCACAGACGATTTCGAAGCAATGGTTTGCGCGTACTTGTTGACAACCTGATTCAGATATTCACGTGGCACGATGCGGTTGACCAGCCCGAACTCCTTGGCGGTGGCGGCGTCGATCGTCTCGCCGGTGAGCAGCATTTCCATGGCCTGCTTGCGCGAGACGTTGCGCGACAGCGCCACCATCGGCGTCGAGCAGAACAGGCCGATATTTACGCCAGGTGTGCAGAAACTCGCCTCATGCGAGGCAATGGCCAGGTCACAGCTCGCGACAAGCTGCAGGCCGGCGGCCGTTGCCAGGCCGTCGACCTCGGCGATCACCGGTTTCGGGTGGCGCACGATGGTCTGCATCAATTTCGCGCAGGCGGCGAAGGTCTTTTCGAAGAAGGCCCTGCCGCGATCCGGTTCGGCGCGGTGCGCCGTCATTTCCTTGAGGTCGTGGCCGGCACAGAACACTTTTCCCGACGCCGCCAGGATGATGACGCGCACGGATTTGTCGGTCCTCACGCGATCGAACTCGGCCTGCAACGCCGCCATCGTCGCCAGCGACAGCGCATTGGCCGGCGGGCTGGCGAGCGTGAGGCGCAGGACGCCCTTATCCTGGCTGACAAGAACGGGGCCGTCGCCGACGGCGGGCTTGATGGCAACGACTTCAGCCATTTTTAAACCTCTCGATCAGCGCTCGCGGCTTATGGAGCAACAGAACTATCACGCTGCCGGTTGAAGAACAGTCGCGGGGCGTGTTTTCTTCGTCGCACCGTTGGTCCAGGCATATCGCCCGGAGCTTGCCATTTATATAGGACGCCGCCATGCCCGCCCAAAGCGATCTGAAGCCAATGCTCAACGCGGCGGAAGTCAATGCGCTGATGGCAAGCGTCTATCCGCAACTCAACGACAATTTCATCTCCTATGAGGCGATCGACGTGTTTCCGGGCGGCTGCATGGTGCGGCTCAACGCCGACGAGCGGCATCTGCGCCCCGGCGGCACGGTATCCGGTCCGGCGCTGTTCACGCTGGCCGACATCGGCGGCTATGTCTGCGTGCTCAGCCATGCCGGGCCGGACGCGCTTTCGGTGACGGTCAACCTCGACATCAATTTCATGCGCAAGGCCGAAGCCGGTCCGATCGACGGCCATTGCCGCATCCTGAAGCTCGGCAAGAGCCTGATGGTGTTCGATATCGACATTGTCGCCGGCCCGGACGGACACACCGTCGCGCACGCCACCGGCACCTATTCGATCCCGAGGAAGCGCCAGGATGATGCGGTAAAATAGTACCACCTCCTCAGACCATTGTTTTTGCTGTATTTATTCCCGAGAACTCATTTGCCATTACCTTGACGCGCCAAGCGCCCTCGCCTATAAGCCCTCCCGAAGCAGCGGCCCGAAAAGGCCGCCGTTTTGTTATTGGCGGGGCGGCTCCGGTCCTCCCTTCAATCCAAGCAACAAAAAACGCCTTCTCCTGTCCCTCCTGG
This sequence comes from Mesorhizobium argentiipisi (SeqCode), assembly GCF_037179585.1. Lineage (NCBI taxonomy): Bacteria > Pseudomonadati > Pseudomonadota > Alphaproteobacteria > Hyphomicrobiales > Phyllobacteriaceae > Mesorhizobium > Mesorhizobium argentiipisi (SeqCode). The sequence goes on along the minus strand of NZ_JAPYKO010000009.1, from coordinate 137,284 downwards.
ACGGGAAAGGTCAACCTGAGAGCAAAACCATGGCTACCTTTTCGCAGAAGCCTGCGGATGTGGTGAAGAAGTGGGTGCTGATCGACGCCGAAGGTCTCGTCGTCGGTCGTCTGGCCACCGTCATCGCCAACCATCTGCGCGGCAAGCACAAGCCCACCTTCACCCCGCATGTCGATGATGGCGACAACGTCATCGTCATCAATGCCGACAAGGTGGTGTTCACCGGCAAAAAGTACACCGACAAGGTCTATTACTGGCACACCGGTCATCCCGGCGGCATCAAGGAGCGCACCGCGCGCCAGCTGCTCGAGGGCCGTTTCCCCGAGCGCGTCGTCGAGAAGGCCGTCGAGCGCATGATCCCGCGCGGCCCGCTTGGCCGTCGCCAGATGAAGAATCTCCGCGTCTATGCTGGCGCCGAGCATCCGCACACCGCCCAGCAGCCCGTCACGCTCGACGTGGCCAAGCTGAACTCCAAGAACAAGAGGGCCTCGTAATGGCTGAGCTTTCCTCGCTCGCAGAACTCGGCACAGTCGCCGCGCAGCCGGCCGCGCCCGTGCATGTCCAGAAGCTCGACAAGTCGGGCCGCGCCTATGCCACCGGCAAGCGCAAGAACGCCATCGCGCGTGTCTGGGTGAAGCCGGGCTCCGGCAAGATTACCGTCAACGACAAGGAATTCGCGACCTATTTCGCGCGTCCGGTGCTGCAGATGATCCTCAACCAGCCGATCGTCGCGGCCAACCGCGCCGGCCAGTACGACATCGTCGCCACCGTCATCGGCGGCGGCCTCTCCGGCCAGGCCGGTGCAGTGCGTCACGGCATCTCCAAGGCGCTGACCTACTATGAGCCGGGCCTGCGCTCGGTGCTCAAGAAGGGCGGCTTCCTGACCCGCGACAGCCGCGTGGTCGAGCGCAAGAAGTACGGCAAGGCGAAGGCCCGCCGCTCGTTCCAGTTCTCGAAGCGCTAAGCTGCGAAGTCCAAGCATTTCGAAAGGCCGCCTCCGGGCGGCCTTTCTTGTTTTCATCACCAGTGCCCGGCCGGCGTTTTGATATAGTCGATGAAGGCGCGCAGCGGCGCCGGCACCAAGCGCCGGCCAGGATAATAAAGAAACGGCCCCGAGAAGCTTTGCCACCACGGCTCGAGCACAGGTTCCAGGACGCCGCTGTCGAAATACGGGCGTACCCAGTCCTCGAAGAGCCAAAGAATGCCGACGCCGGCGATCGCCGCATCGATGGCGAGATCGACGCCGCCGCCGATGCTGACGACCAATGGCCCCGTGGTATCGACCCGCACCACTTCGCCGTCGCGCTCGAATTCCCAGGGCGTCATGACCCCGCTCGGAAAGCGACCGCGCACGCACGCGTGCCCAAGCAGGTCACGCGGGTGTTGCGGCCGACCGTGCCGGTCAAGGTAGGACGGCGCGGCGGAGGTCGTGAAGCGCTGCGCGCGCGGCCCGATCGGCACCGCCATCATGTCCTGCTCCAGCCGCTCGTCATAGCGGATGCCCGCATCGCAGCTGGCCGCCAGCAGATCGACAAAGTTTTCCTCCGCGATCACCTCCAGGCGAATGGCGGGATAGGCCGCGAGAAATCCCGGAACGATTTTGGGCAGCACCAGCCGCGAGGCGCTTATCGGCACGTTGAGACGCAAGATTCCGGCGGGCCGGTCGCGAAAGCCGTTCACCACATCGAGCGCGGCCTCCACCTCACCCAGCGCGGGGCCAAGACGCGCCAGCAGGCTGGCACCTGCCTCGGTCAGGGCGACACTGCGCGTGGTACGATTGAAGAGCCTAACACCGAGTTGGGTTTCCAGACGGCGGACGGCTTCGCTGAGCACTGAGGCGCTGCCTGCAGTCACGCGGGCCGCTTCGCGAAAGCCGCCGGCGCGTGCGACGGCCATAAATGCCTGGAGATCGTTGAGATCAGCCGCCATTGTTCTTAGTTCCGCACAGGTCGTGCCGGTTATACCCGGTTATCAGGACAGCAACCATCCCTTATCTCCCTCGCCGACAGCGAAGGAGAGCAACAATGTCCAGTGTAGACAAATCCGGTACCTATAAACTCGGCGACCGCTCGGTGCATCGCCTCGGCTATGGCGCCATGCAGCTTGCGGGGAAAGGTGTGTTCGGTCCGCCGAAGGACCATGACGCGGCTATCTCCGTGCTGCGCGAAGCGGCGGCAAATCGGGTCAATCACATCGATACCAGCGATTTCTACGGGCCGCACGTCACGAACCTACTGATCCGGGAGGCGCTGGCGCCCTATTCCGACGATCTCGTCATCGTCACCAAGATCGGCGCACGCCGCGGCAGCGACGCCTCCTGGCTGCCGGCCTACTCGCCCAAGGAGCTCACGCAAGCCGTGCACGACAATCTGGGCAATCTCGGACTCGACGCGATAGAAGTGGTCAATTTGCGCATCATGTTCGACACCCATGGCCCCGCCGAAGGCTCGATCGAAGCGCCGCTGACGGCGCTGGCCGAACTGCAGCGCAAGGGCCTGGTGCGCCATATCGGCTTGAGCAACGTGACCCGCGCGCAGATCGCGGAAGGCCGAAAGATCTGCGACATCGTCTGCGTGCAGAACCAGTACAACCTCGCGCACCGGAACGACGACGCGCTGATCGATGAACTGGCGCGCGACGGCATCGCCTATGTGCCGTTCTTCCCGCTTGGCGGCTTCAGCCCGTTGCAGTCGTCGACGCTGTCGGGCGTGGCGGAACGGCTTGGCGCGACGCCGATGCAAGTTGCGCTGGCTTGGCTGCTGCAGCGCTCGCCGAACATCCTCTTGATCCCGGGCACGTCATCGGTCGGGCATTTGCGCGAGAATCTGGCGGCCGCGGAGCTGGAGCTGTCGGGGGATGCGCTGCGGGAGCTGGAGGGCGTGGCGAAAGCGGCGTGAGGCCGGCGCCGTCACCCCGCCCGCGCCTACGGCGCGACCTCCCCATCAAGAGGAGGTAGGGCGCCGAGCCATACGTTCGAAGATCCGCTTAATCTCATCGACTTCGCAGGCGTCCAGCGAAGAGGAGTTCGCACGACGCTCTACCTCCCCTCGACGGGGAGGTCGGCGCGAAGCGCCGGGTGGGGTGAAGCGCCAACGCCAGCTAATTGATGCTCGCCGTATGCGCCGGCTCAGCATGCTTGCTCTCCGTCGCATAGGGCACGCGATAACCATTAGCCGCCAGCCACGCGATCGCGGCTTTCGGCTCGTCGGTCTGGATGATGGTGGCGCCGTGGTCGACCCAGAAACCCCAAGCTTCGCGCGGCAGGCCGGCGGCGACGGCTAGCTCGTCGCCGCGCCCGCCGGCAAGAAAGCCGCCCGGCTTGTTGACGATCGCATAGGTGTCGGCCCAAACGTGCCAGTCGCCGCGGGCCGCTTCCGCCCGCATGTGGTTGCCGAACAGCGGCCCGCCGGTCGGCGTCAGCGTCTCGGCGCCGTTGCGCCAGGTGATCAATTCTATGGCGCGCGGCGCAAACGCCTTGTCGACCTCGCCGGCGAAGGCGGCGTCATGCACGGCGTCGTCGGCGAGGATCGGCATGAACTGGAAGCCGCCGCCGGCCTTGGCAAGTGCTGCGCTCGCGGCATCGATGCGCTGCCGGTTCCACAAGTTCTCCTTGACGATCACCTGGTCGGCCATGCCGAGATCGCGCGCCTCCGCGATCATGCCCGGCAGGTCGCTCACCTCGAGCTTGTTGTCGAGATGGATCAGGATCCTGTCCCTGGTCGTAAGCAGCATCTCGCGCAACGTCGACACCGTCTCGTTGGTGACGGCGCCCGTGCCCTCGATGACCAGCCGGCATTTCTTCAACTCGGCAAGCGTGTAGCTCGCCACTTCGCCCTTGCAGGTGGTCGTTCTGTCGAGCCAGCTGTCATGCATGATGACGAACGCGCCGTCTTTCGCGCGCCTCACATCGACTTCGACGATCTCGGCGCCGATGGCGATCGAGCCTTCGACCGCGGCCAGCGAATTCTCGGCGTAGAGCGTCTTGCCGGCCTGCATGCTGCCGGCGCGGTGCGCGGCGATCATCACATGATCGCGCCATTGGTTGGCGTGCTCGAAGCGGTCGAGTATCTGGCTGGCCCGGCTTTCACCGGCTAAGCTTTGCCCGGCAACGGTGGCAAAGGCGGCGGACAAGGCAAGGCTCAGCCAGAGTGTTCGCATCGGGGAATCGCTCCGTTCCGGGTTGGGACCCGGTTAAGCGATGCCCATGACAGGGCAGTGAACGAAGCCGGCTAGTGTTTTGTGTTTGACGCAATTCCGGACGGAAGGGCTACGGCGAAGCCGCCGAGGCTAACCGCTTCACACTTTTCCTGGAATTGCTCGGGTCAAATCCGCTTGGCGAGGCGCCGGGACCAGGCCAGCGCCGGCATTTCGACGAAGCGCCAGGTGAAGCAGGACGCGGCGATGACGGCGATCAACATAGCGATCAAAGCCGCGGAGCCGATCCAGGGCGCGCCGGTGCCGAAGCCGGTCGCATGGTCGCTGCGCAGCATCAGATCACCGACGACGCCGAGCCCGAGCTTGCGTTCGATCAGGCTGCCGACATTGATCATGCGCGCCTGGACGAAGATGTGGACCATGTAGATCGAATAGGAGAGCGAGCCGAGCAGCAGCATCGGCCGGCTGCGCAAAGCCACGCTGACCCACCCGCCCTCATGCGCAAAAAGATAAAGCGCCAGAGCGAAGACGACTGGCGCCGCAATGCCGGCGTCATTCGTTCCCGCCACCGAAACGAACAGCGCGATCACGACGATCATCGCCAGCTCGGCCAGCGTCCAGGCGAGGCGCCCGGCCCCGCCGCTCAGCGCCTGTCGCGCCTCTGCAATGGAATCGTGCTGAAACCAGGCAAGCAGCGCGCCGAGCGAGAAGCCGTAAAGACAGCGGATGAAGCCGAAATCGAAGGACACGTCCATATGACGCGTCGAGACCGCGAGCAGGAAAAGCGGCGCCGTAACGGCGGCGGCGGCGAACCATATCCAGGCGCGCTGGCCCGTGGCGAAGACGACGGCGGCAAAGAGCAGGTAGGTGAAGAACTCGGCCGAAATGCTCCAGCTCGGCGCATTCCAGCTCAGATGATCCTCAACCCCCATGCCTTGCAGAAGGAAGAGGTTGGCGACGAGGGTTTTCAGGTCGAAACCGGCAGTGAAGGGCGCGGGACCCGTTCCGTGCAGGGCCGGCAGGACGAGCCGCAGCGCCTCGAAGCCGGCAAATGCGGCAAGCATCAGGAGATGCAACGGATAGATGCGGCCGAAGCGCACCAGGGCGAACCGGGCAAGGTCGTCCTGCTCGTTCAGCCGGCTGCCATAGGCGCTGGCAATGACGAAGCCGGAGAGCACGAAGAAGAAATCGACGAACAGATAGGAGCCGCCGACAAAGGCGCTTTGCGAAATCATCGAGGTGGTCGGAAAGTGGAACAGCGCCATCAGCAGCGCGCAGATGCCGCGCCAGGAATCCAGCACCAGGAAGCGCTCGCCGGCCATCGTGCTGACACGGGTCGCCGCGGGTGCGGGCGCAAGGTTAAGCAAGGCGGTCTCAGCCATAATGATACAAATCCTGTGTTGCCGTGGCACTCGCCGAGCGCCGCTTCCTTTCCGCATGCTGTGACTGGCATGTTGCGTGCCGGTTCTGTAGTTGTGGCTGTCCGATGAAACCGAGGACCCGCAATGGCGAATAAAGAGATCGACCACGCCTTCACCGCCCGTTCGAAAACGGGGGCGGCACTTGAGCCAGCCTATTCCGGTGCGCTGTCGTTCATGCGGCGCAAATACACCAAGGACGTGAAGGGGGCGGACGCAGTCGTGTGGGGCATTCCTTTTGACGCCGCAGTGACCAACCGGCCGGGCGCCCGCTTCGGGCCGCAGGCGATCCGCCGCGCCTCGGCGATCCTCGAGAACGATCCGCAATACCCTTTCTCCCGCGACCTGTTCGAACCGCTCGCGGTGGTCGACTATGGCGATTGCCTGCTTGACAGCGGCAACCATCAGAAGACCCCCGGCGCGATCGAGCGCGAGGCGGCCAAGATCCTGAGATCGGGCGCTTTCCTTTTGACGCTCGGCGGCGATCATTTCGTCACCTGGCCGCTGCTCAAGGCGCATGCCGCGATCCACGGGCCGTTGGCGCTCGTTCAGTTCGACGCGCATCAGGATACCTGGCCGGATGACGGCAAGCGCATCGATCATGGCTCCTTCGTCGCCCGTGCAGTGAAGGAGGGCATCATCGACCCGGATCGCTCGATTCAGATCGGCATCCGCACGCATGCGCCGGACACGTTCGGCATCAAGATCCTCTACGGCCATGAGGTCGAGGAGATGCGGGCTTCGGATATCGCCTACGCGATCGTCGACCGGACTGGCGGCAGAAAGACCTATCTCACCTTCGACATCGACTGCCTCGACCCAGCCTTCGCGCCAGGGACGGGCACGCCGGTTGCCGGCGGTCCATCATCTGCCAAGATGCTCTCGACGCTGCGCCAGCTCGGCCAGGTCGATATCGTCGGCGCCGACGTCGTCGAGGTTGCGCCTGCCTACGACCATGCCGATATTACGGCGATCGCCGGATCGATGATCGCCATGCACTATCTGGGCCTCGTGGCCGAACGAAAGGTGCGGCTCGAGGATCTGAACAACGGCACCCATGCCGTGCTACAAAGCGCGCACGGCATATAGGCCTGAGCTCGCAAGGAATTTGGCAACCGATGAAACCGAAAATCTTCATTGACGGCGAGCATGGCACGACAGGCCTGCAGATCAGGGCGCTGCTTGCCGATCGCGGCGACCTGGAGATCATCTCCATTCCCGCCGATCGCCGCAAGGAAGCCGCGGCCAGAGCTGAATTCCTCAATGCCGCCGATGTCGCGATCCTTTGCCTGCCGGATGCGGCGGCCAAGGAAAGCGTGTCGCTGATTGCGAACGATACGACAAAGGTCATCGACGCCTCGACCGCGCATCGGGTGGCTGAAGGTTGGGAATATGGCTTCGCTGAAATGGACAAGGACCAGGCGAAGAAGATCGCCAGTGCGAAACGCATCGCCAATCCGGGCTGCTGGCCACAAGGGCCGATAGCGACCCTGCGACCGCTGGTTGCGGCCGGCCTGCTGCCTGCCGACTTCCCGGTCACCGTCAACGGCATCTCCGGTTATTCCGGCGGCGGCCGGCCGATGATCGAGGATTATGTCAGCAAGGGCGAGGACGCGCCCGAGTTCCTGCCCTACGGGCTGACGCTGCAGCACAAGCATGTGCCGGAGCTCCGCACCTATGCAAAGCTGTCGCACGACCCGATCATGCAGCCGGCAGTGGGCAATTTCGCGCAGGGCATGATCACCGTGGTGCCGCTGCAGCTCGGCGGTCTCGAGCGCGTTCCGACCGGCGCCGAGCTTCACGCGGCGATTGCCGACCACTATGCGTCGATCGATGGCGGCGTGGTCGAGGTCGCGCCCTATACACATGTGGAGCGCATGCCGGAGATCGACCCCGAGGTCTATAACGGCACCAACCGGATGAAGGTCTATGTGTTCGCCAATGACGAGAGGGCGCAGGCACTGCTGATGGCCGTCTACGACAATCTCGGCAAGGGCGCGTCCGGGGCCGCGGTGCAGAACCTGGACCTGATGCTCGGCATCAAGCACTGAGTAATGCAAGCGTTTCCCGAGCGCTGGAAGGTCAGCGCTCCCGAACTCATTCGGACAGTCGCCACGCGCCATTCTCGACCATGCAATCGCCTATGGCTGCCTGTCAGCCGCTTCGCATCGCGAGGACAAGAATGCGATCGACGAGAACCGCGAACTGGCCATCGCCGATGCCGTTCGAAAGGTCGGCCTCAGCTTCTGACGCTCACCTCCGTCGGCAACGGATAAGCGCCCTTGGTGCCGCGCCAATGCGCGGCGGCGAAGCCGAGCAACACAAGCGCGATCGCCTGATGCGTCAACGCCATGTGCAGCGGCACCTGCATCAGCAGCGTGCCGATGCCAATCGAGGCCTGGACGACCACCAGCGCGAACAGAAGCGTGGCCCGGCGGGCATGGGTGGTGCCGGGCTGGCGCCTCCACGTCGCGATCATATGCCAGAGCGCCACGACAAAGATCGTGTAGGCGCCTAGCCGGTGGACGAACTGCACCGTCTTCGGATTTTCAAAGAAGTTTAGCCAGGCGGGCTTCAGGAGAAGCAGATCGGAGGGGATCACCTTTCCATCCATCAGCGGCCATGTGTTGTAGGAAAGGCCCGCGTGCAGCCCGGCGACCAGCCCGCCGAGATAGATCTGGATCAGCGCCAAAAGCACGATGAAGCCGGCGAGCCGCTGCGTCGGCCGGTCGGCGGCGGGCTCCGAATGCGGCGCAAGACCCCGCGCGACCACCATGGTGGCGGTGAAGATCAGCGCGGCGAGCGTCAGATGCGTCGCCAGCCTGTATTGGCTGACCGAGATACGGTCGGCCAGGCCCGAAGCCACCATCCACCAGCCGATGGCGCCTTGCAGTCCGCCGAGCAGAAGGATGCCGAGGAGCTTCAGCCCCAGGCCGCGTTCGATGCGGCGCGTCACCCAGAAGAACAGCAGCGGCAAGGCAAAGACGACGCCGACGCTGCGCGCCAGGATGCGGTGCGCCCACTCCCACCAGAAGATCGACTTGAAGTCCTCGACGCTCATGCCCTTGTTGATCTCGGTATATTGCGGGATCTGCTGATAGCGCTGGAACTCTTCCTGCCATTCGGCGTCGTTGAGCGGCGGGATGACGCCGTGTATCGGCTGCCACTCAGTGATCGACAGCCCGGAGCCGGTGAGACGCGTGGAACCGCCGACCAGCACCAGCGCGACCAGCACGAGCAGCACGACGTAGAGCCAGCCGCGCACCAAAGCGCGGTTGTGGAGGTCGCGGTCGCGTGCGGCACAGGGGGCTGTGGCGGTGATGGCAGCCATTTCGCTTTCCCGGCGGTTGAAACGCGCGATTGGTGGACCAAGGCCGCTCAACTGGCAAGACTGGACAGCGCGGCACGCCGTCGCGCCGGGCCGCGACGGTTGCGCGCTCTCGTCATTCGGCCTAAGCGGGGCGGGTCAACGGAACCGCGACATGCCCATTCGCCTGAAAAAGCTGATCGGAACCATATTGCTTGTGGCGCTGGTCGTCATCTATGCGCTGATCGCCTCCGCCGTCGCGGTCACCAGGCTCGCCGAATACGGGCCCACGGCGCATCTCCTGTTCTTCCTGCTCAGCGGCTTTCTCTGGGTTCTGCCGGCCATGGCCATCATCAAATGGCTGATCATCGAGCCGCGCCCGAAGGGCTGACCCTCACAGGCGTCACGTCATGGTACCGACCAAGGCGCAGAGCGAGGCAGACTTCAGATCGTCACCACCATCTTGCCGGCATTGGCCAGCGGCGTCGTAATGCCGGACAGCATCGTGCGGAAATGCGCAAGGCTCTGATAGCGGCCGTTGACGGAGATGCGCGGCAGCGCGTGCAGGAAACCGGCATGCTCGGCACGCAGCACACCGTGCCGCGTGGTCACCGCCGAGGCATAGCCTGCGTCGCGGGCAAAGCCCACTTCGCGGCAACTGACGGCGCTGGGATAGCCGTAAGGGTAAGCCAGATGACGCGGCTCCTCGCCGAGCTTTTCCTTGAGGATGCGACGGACGTCACCGATCTCATGGCGCGCATCGGGTTCGGACAGCCGCTTCAAGTTCCGATGATTGACGGTATGCGCGCCGATGGTCACCAGCGAATGGGCGGCCATGGTGCGAAGCTCATCCCAGCTCATCAAGGTGCACGGGCGGCCTGTGCTGAATTCATAGCCGTTCGAACGGGCGAGTTCACGCAGTGTAGCGCCCTGCTCTTCCTCGGGGACTTCCGACGTTAGCCAGGCGTTCAGCCGCGCGACGGCCTGGATCTTTCGACCTTGTGTCGAGCAATCGATTACCGTCGGCTTGCCCGCCATCATCAGCGTCAGGCGCGAACTGGTGTCGACGATGTCCTCGATCACGTCCCACCAGAGATCGACGGCGCCGTCGATCAGGCCGGGGGCGACGTAAATGGTAATCGGCGCTCCGTGCTGTTCCAGGACCGGAAGCGCCTCAGTCATGTTGTCGCGATAGGCGTCGTCGGCAGTGATTGTCGCGAACTGGCCGCCTTTGCCACCCACCTTGATGCGTTCGATCGCTTCATCAAGGGAAACAAAGGCATAACCGCGCCCCTTCATGTCCGCGATCAGCCTGTCGAGGAAGGCGGGAGCGATGTTCAGGTGCCGATTGAAGCTGTTTGGCTTCTCCGGTGCCGCGGTGACGCGGTGCAGCATCAGGATAGCGCCGATGCCGCCGACGAACGGCCGCGCCAACGGCGCGAGACCGGAGTAGCGGGCAAGGTTCAGCGCCAGTTTCCGGATTGCCTCGCCCCCGTCGATCATTCCTTCACCTTTTGCGCCTAGGCTTATTCAAGCACGACAGTCGCCTATGCGAACCCCAGGTTGCAACCAATACGTCTTAAGGATTGAGGGATGGTTGACGCCACCGCTTCATTTGACGGCAACCGGGTCGCGGCCAACGAGATTTCCGCGCGCCCGGTGCGAGCCGACCAGGACCGGTGGACTGCGACCGCAAGCGACGACACCGGCGTTGCCGACTATGTTCAATTCTGCGCCTCGGCGCTGTTCGCGCCGGCGCAAAGCGCATCCTGGGTCAGCAACTGGGCGGCCGCGACCGGCGCCGACATGGTTGTCGCGACGCTGTCCTACGATGGCCGCCCGGCGCTATCTTTGGCGCTGGAAGTTGTGCGACGCGGCCCATTCAAGGTTGCCCGTTTCGCCGGCGGTCGACATGCCAACGGCAATTTCGCCACTGCTGACCCGCGGCTCCTCCCCGCTATCGACAACCCTGCGATCCGCGCGATGTTCAAGGCAATCGCCCGAACGCGGCCGGATATCGACCTGATCTCACTGGAAAGGCTGCTGCCCGACCTCGATGGCGTCGCTAACCCGCTCGCCGCGCTGCCCGGTTTCCCAAGTCCGAACCTCGCTCTCGCGGTCGATCTCGACGGCGGGTTCGACGCGCTGCTGTCACGCGCGAGCGGCAAGCGCAAGCGCAAGAAGCACCGCTCGCAGACGCGCAAGTTCGAGGCTGTCGGCGCCTTCCGCCGCATCGAGGCCCGCACCCGCGAGGAGGTTGACAGGCTGCTCGATGCCTTCTTCGAGATGAAGGAAGCGCGTTTCGCCAAGATGGGCATCGCCAATGTCTTCGGCGACAGGCAAGTACGCGACTTTTTCCGGGCGCTGTTCGCCGATGCGCTGGCCGAGGAAAAGCCGCCCTTCCTGCTGCACGGCCTCGATGTGGCGGGCAAGCTGCGCGCGGTGACCGGCTCCAGCCGGTCCGGCAAGCGGCTGATCTGCGAGTTCGGCGCCATTGCCGAAGACGATCTATCCTTCACCAGCCCGGGCGACTTCCTGTTCTTCGACAACATCCAGCAAGCCTGCGAGCTTGGCTTCGATGTGTATGACTTCTCGGTCGGCGACGAGCCTTACAAGCGGCTCTGGTGCGACATCGAGGTCCAGCATTTCGAGGTGCTTGCGCCGCTGACGCTGAAGGGCCGGGCGCTGGCGACAGGGCTGCGGCAAGGCGCGCGGGCGAAGGCCTTCATCAAGAATAACCCGACGATCTGGAAACTGACCAAGATGCTGCGCCGCAAGGCTGCCGGACAGCCAGCGCCCGCTCCCGCCGAGGACGATAATTGATCGTCGCGCTTTAAACCGATTGCGCTGCTTCAGCACTGTCGCGCTTTCGCCTTACTCAGGCGGCCGACCGCCTGCCCGGCACCGGCGTTCCGGGCGGTTCATGGCCGATCGGCGTCACCAGCATGAGATTCGGGTAGCCGTTCTCAATCAGCTTCACCGCTGCCTGGGTCACCTGGTCGTCGGCTTCCAGCATCGACAGGAAGACTTCGGTGCCGTCGCCGACCAGGCGGCTGATGCCCTGCGCATCGGCCGGGCCGCATTCGACCACGACGAGGTCGTAGGCCGTGGTCAGCGATTGCATGATGATGGGCAGCCGGTCGGCGGCGCGCATGGCGCGGACCGGATCGGCGGTGCCGACCGGAATGACATGCGCATCCGAATAGAGATCGGGATGGATGACGTCACTGAACTGCGCTTCGGAAGCGAGCAGATTGGTGATGCCCGGGAACAGGCTCGAGTCCAGCATCGGCCGCGACGCCGCGCCCGACGCGGTCAGATCGAGCAGCAACACGCGCAGGCCGGCGTCGGATACTTCGCGGGCCACGAGCACGGCGGACGCGGCCGCTTCGTCGCCTTCCGGCGACACGAAGATCGCACGCGCGGCGCCTGAGGCGATCAGCTTCTCCGCAGCCTTTTCGACATCCATCTCGCCGAGCCTGGATTGCCTTGGTTCAGGCATCGGTTCGCCCGGCTCGGAGGTCTCCATGGCGGCTGCGCGATCCTCCGCCTGCTCGCTCTCTGCCGGTCTCGGGAGCTCCGCTTCGGCGATCGAATGTCCTGCCGCGGTGTCCCCGTAAGGCGCGAAAGCCCGACCCTCATCATGTGCCTCGGCGACCATGGGTTCCACCCTGGCCGCAGGCATCGCCACCTGCTCGATATCGGTGAAACGGGCTCCCGCGGCCGGACGCATGGCGCGACCCGAGAACAGCTCGCCAAGCAGCGTGCCGATCGCCATCAGCAGCAGCGAAGCGGCGGCGGCAGCACCGGTGATCGGCCCTATCTTCGGGAAATAGGGCTGGGACGGCACCTGGGCTCGCGCGATCAGATTCGCCGCGACGGGCGAGTATCTGCGATCCTTGCGCGAGGCCACCGCATTGTAACTCGCCATATAAGATTCAAGCTGTTGGCGCTGGACGTTCGCGTCGCGCTGCAAGGCGTCCAACTGCACCTGCTGCTCGCCGGCTCGCGCCGAGGCGGCTTTCAGAGTGTTAACGTCCGCGATCAGCTGATCCTCGCGGGCCTTGGCCGTCTGGGCCTGGGCCGACAGCCCCCGGATGATCTTTTGCGCCTCGTTGCGAATCTGGCCGTCGAGGTCGGCAAGCTGCGACTTCAGCGCGCGGATGCGCGGATGGTTATCGAGCAAGGTCGTGGAAAGATCGGCAATGTTGGCCCGCAGCTCCACCTGGCGCTCGCGCAGGCGCTGGATCAGATCCGAGGACAGGACTTCCGGCACGCTGTCCAGCGAACCGCCATTCTGCAGCGCTCGACGCACGCTCTCGGCGCTCGCCTCGGCGGCCGCGCGGCTGGCGCGCACGCGCGACAACTCGCTCGACAGTTCGGCGAGCTGCTGAGTCGGAAGCACCGCATTGTTGCCGCCCATCAGAAGGTCGGACTGGGCCCGGAAGGCCGCGACCTTGGCCTCGGCGTCCTTCACCTTGTTCTGCAGGTCGGCGATTTCCGGCGCGAGGAAGTCGGTGGCTGCGGCGTTCGATTCGAGCTTGGCGTCGCTCTTCGAGGCGATATAGGCGTCGGCAATGCCATTCGCGATCGCCGCGGCAAGCTTGGGATCCTTCGAGGCGAACTCGATGGCGATCGCACGCGTCTTTTCGACTGCATAGACATTGAGCTTGTCGTGCATGGCATTCAGCACGCGCTCTTCCGGCGGAATATCGACGGGATCGCTTTTCAAGCCGACAAGGACGAGCACGCGACCGAGCGCCGACATCTTCAGCGTTTCATCGAACTCCGGCAGCTTGTCCAGATTGAGCTTGGTCGCCACCTGCTTGAGGATGTCGGGCGAGGAAATGATCTGGACCTGGGTGGCCACGCCCTGTTCATCGAGAATCGGCTTCTCGTCGTCGTTGGTGCCCGGCGGCCGGGTGTATTCCGATTCGCGCGAGCCAATCTCCAGCTTGGCTGTCGCCTTATAATAAGGCGTCGCGAGCCAGGCCAAGGCGAAGGCGAGCCCGGTGACCACGAGGGTCACGAGGACAATGCGCAGCCAGTTTCGCGCCAGGCTGGCGAAAAGCTGCCTCAGATCGACATCGACATCTGCGGCCGCGGACTGAACGGACATGCATCCTGCTCCGAACTTTGAGTCGAGGATGGACCGTAAACAACTATGGTAACTCACCGGTTAAGATCAGAATGCATGCTTATTAGAGGGCACTCAAAGAAGATTGCTCGAAAGCAATAGAACAATTGGCTATTTACCGGTCAACGCGACTCCGGACCAGCTCCTTTACCGCCCATTAACCCTAACAGGACGATAACGGTCGCACTTTCCTGGGGTTGTGCCGCGGCTTGCGGCAAGAGCGATGAAGGTTCCTGGCCGGTCATGAAAAGCACTGCTTCCCTCTTTCGCGCTTTGCTTGCCCTGTCGCTGCTCACCGGTTGCTCGAGCTACCGCCCGACGCCGGCCGCCTTTCACGAGGTGCTCGACCAGCCCTATCGGCTCGGCGCCGGCGATCGCGTCCGTGTCACAGTGTTCGAGCAGGACGGATTGACCAACACTTACAGCGTCGACCAGTCCGGCTATCTCTCCTTCCCGCTGGTCGGCGCGGTGCCGGCGCGCGGCCACACCGCGCAGCAGTTGGAAAAGGAGATCGCCGACAAGCTGCGCCAGGGCTATTTGCGCGATCCTGACGTTTCGGTTGAAATAGACCGCTACCGGCCGATCTTCGTCATGGGCGAAGTGGGCGCTGCCGGCCAGTATTCCTATGTGCCGGGACTCACGGTGCAAAAGGCGGTCGCCATTGCCGGCGGTTTCACGCCGCGCGCCAATCAAGAGAGTGTCGACATCACCCGCGACATCAACGGCAAGGTGATGACCGGACGGGTGCTGACATCCGATCCGCTCCTGCCCGGCGACACCGTCTACGTCCGCGAACGCCTGTTCTGAAAAATCCGTCGTGGCGGTGACTCTCAGGATCGTCCACTGCTTTCGCTCACCTGTCGGAGGAATCTTCCGGCATGTGCGCGACCTGACCGAGGCGCAGGTCGCCGCCGGCCATGCGGTGGGAATCGTCTGCGACTCGACCACCGGCGGCGACTATGAGGAGCGGCTGTTCGAGGCGATGAAGGACAGCCTCGCGCTCGGCATCCATCGCACGCCGATGCAGCGCCATGTCGGGCCGGGCGACCTCGCCTCGGCCTGGCGCACCTATCGAATCATCAAGGAATTGCGGCCGGACGTGCTGCACGGGCACGGCGCCAAGGGTGGCGCCTATGCCCGGCTGTTCGGCTCACTGTTGCGGGTATCAAGGTTTCGCGTTGCCCGCCTCTATTCGCCGCATGGCGGCTCTCTCCACTATGACGAAACGACGGCGACGGGGAAGGTGTTCTTCGGTCTGGAGCGCTTCATGGCGCGCTTCACCGACTGCCTGCTGTTCGTTTCCGATTATGAGCGCAGCACCTATCGCCGCAAGGTCGGCGAGCCGCCCATACCCAACACGCTTGTCTATAACGGCCTGCGCGCCGCCGAATTCGAACCGGTGGCGACGGCGGCGAATGCCGCCGATTTTCTATACATCGGCATGATGCGCGATCTGAAAGGTCCGGATATCTTCATCGATGCTCTGGCTTTGGCCGGCAGCGCGTTGGGCCGTTCGTTGAGCGCCGTAATGGTCGGCGACGGCGACGACCTGCCGCGCTACCATGCGCAAGTGGAGCGACTCGGCCTGAAGAGCCACGTGCGCTTCATGCCGCCCATGCCGGCGAGACAAGCTTTCGCTCTGGCCGAGTTGGTCGTGGTGCCATCCCGCGCGGAGGCGATGCCCTATATCGTGCTCGAGGCTTTGGCCGCCGGCATGCCGATGATCGCGACCGCGGTGGGCGGCATTCCGGAAATCTTCGGCGAAGACTCCCCTGCCCTTATCCGGCCGGATCCCTCGCAGCTTGCGGGCAAAATGGAAACAGTGCTCGGCGACCGCGACGCATACCGGAAGGCCATGCCGCAGACAGATGAGCTCAAAGCTCGGTTCGGAGCCGACGTGATGGCGGCCGAGATCGAGAAGGCCTATTTCGCCGCGCTGAACAAGTAGGTACGCGGCCGGCTCAACCGCTTTCAAAACCACCGGTTGTTTCAAGGCTTTCTTAGCTCTCTTTTGCTATGCAGTTGCGCGAAGCTCGCGGACAGTTCCCATGAATGAGATCGACCCCGCGCACCGCTTTTCCATGGATGCGGTGCGCAACTACGATGCTCCCGCCGATGGCGAAAAGCCTGGCGGCATCAACGATGTGGCGCGCCAGGTCGCCTCGCAATACCGGCGCGATACCATGTCGCCGATCATGGTTAGCGGCGTGCTGCGCATGGTCGAGTTCGCGGTGCTCTTCCTGTCGGGGCTCGGCGTCTATTTCTGTTATGTCGGCTTCTTCAGCTATCTAGCGTGGCAATATCCACTGGCTATCGCGGCGACGTCTTTCCTGGCCGTGGTGCTGCTCGACGTCACCGACAGCTACCAAATCGCGGCGCTGATGCGCCCGCTCGCCAATTTCGGCCGGGTGCTGCTTGTCTGGGCCGGCAGCTTCGCGCTGATGGCGCTCACCGCCTTCGCCATCAAGGCGTCGGAAGACTATTCACGCCTGCTGTTCGGCACGTGGTTCGTGGTTGGCTTCGTGCTGATCTTCGGCCTGAGACTCATGATGGCCGGCCTAATCCGACGCTGGGCGCGCGACGGCCGCATGGAACGCCGCGCGCTCATCGTTGGCGGCGGCAAGGCGGCCGAGCAGCTGATCCGCTCGGTCGAGAAGCAGCCTTACAACGACATCCGCATCTGCGGCATCTTCGACGACCGCAACGACAAGCGCTCGCCGCCGATCGTCGCCGGCTATCCGAAGCTGGGCACGATCTCGGAGCTCATCGAATTCGCCCGCATCGCGCGCATCGACATGCTGATCGTGTCGCTGCCGCTGACCGCCGAATCGCGCGTGTTGCAGCTTCTGAAGAAGCTCTGGGTGCTGCCGGTCGACATCCGGCTCTCGGCGCATTCGAACGCGCTGCAGTTCAGGCCACGCGCCTATTCCTATATCGGCTCGGTGCCGATGCTCGACATCTTCGACAAGCCGATCAACGACTGGGATTCGGTCGCCAAGCGCGCCTTCGATATCGTCTTCTCACTTGTCGGCATTATTCTCTTTTCGCCGGTGATGCTCGCCACCGCGATCGCCATCAAGCTCGACAGCAAGGGTCCCGTGCTGTTCAAGCAGAAGCGGCACGGCTTCAATAACGAGATCATCGAGGTCTACAAGTTTCGCTCGATGTTTACCGACCGCTCCGACCCGACCGCCAAGCAGACGGTGACCAAGAACGATCCGCGCGTCACGCGCGTCGGACGCTTCATCCGCAAGACGTCGATCGACGAGCTGCCGCAGTTCTTCAACTCGCTGTTCGGTTCGCTGTCGCTGGTCGGGCCGCGCCCGCATGCCATCGCCGCGCAGTCGCACAACCTGCTCTACAACGAGGTGGTCGACGGCTACTTCGCCCGCCACAAGGTCAAGCCCGGCGTCACCGGCTGGGCGCAGATCAACGGCTGGCGCGGCGAGATGGACACCAATGAAAAGATCCGCATGCGCACCGAATACGACCTCTATTACATCGAGAACTGGTCGATGCTGTTCGACCTGCGCATCCTGTTCCTGACGCCAATCCGCCTGCTCAACACGGAAAACGCCTATTGAGCGCCGTCGTCCATGAGTTGCAGCTGCGGGCGGTCAACCAGTTGCGGCCGCAGGCTGTCGACAAATTGCAGCCGCAGGCTGTCAATCAGTTGCCGCCTTCGGTGGTCAACGCGAAGTTGATTTCGCTAATCGCGTCGGCGGCGATCGGCATCGGCATCCTGCTCTCCGGCTTCGTCATCAGCGAGCCCGCGCCTTACGAGATCTATATGGCCGGGCTGATCGCGGTCTGGGCGCTGTTCGGGCTTCGGATCTCGCGCGCGATCGTGCCTTTGCTGGTGCTTCTGGTGGCGATGAACATCGGCGGCATGATCGCCATGACGCAGATGGCGGACCTCGCCAACACGCCGCTCTATCTCGCCGTCTCGCTGTTTTTGGCGTTCAGCGCGGTGTTCTTCGCTTCGGTGACCTCGGTCCAGCCGAGCCTCTACCGACTGATCTTCATCGCCTATGTCGTTTCGGCGGTGGCCACGTCGCTGCTCGGCATCGCCGGTTATTTCCATGCGTTTCCGGGCGCGGAAATGTTCACCAAATACGACCGCGCCGCCGGCGCCTTCCAGGACCCGAACGTGTTCGGCCCATTCCTGGTGCTGCCCGGAACCTACCTGCTCTATCTGCTCCTGACCGGCCCGGTGTCGCGGATGCCGCTTCTGGCGGTGCCGCTGCTCATCATCACCGCCGGCATCTTCTTCTCCTTCTCGCGCGGCGCCTGGGGGATGTTCGCCGTGTCCGCGGTGCTGCTCACCGCGTGCCTCTTCCTGCAGAGCGCCAGCGGCAAGTTCCGGCTGCGCGTGGTCGTGATGACGATCGCGGCCATGGCGCTGCTGGTCATCGCCTTCATCGTCATCCTGCAGTTGCCCGGCGTGTCGGACATGTTCACGCAGCGCGCGCAACTCGAGCAGAGTTACGACTCGGCGCGGCTCGGCCGCTTCGCCCGCTATTCGATCGGCTTTCAACTGGCGATGGAGCACCCGTTCGGCATCGGTCCGCTGGTCTTCGGCACGATCTATGGCGAGGACACGCACGACATCTGGCTGAAGGCGCTGATGGACTATGGCTGGCTCGGCTTCGTCTCGTTCCTGACGCTGACGCTATGGACGATCGGGACCGGCTTCCGCATTCTTCTGCGCGACCGGCCGTGGCAGCCCTATCTGCTTTGCGCCTATGTCGCCTATCTCGGCAATATCGGGCTCGGCACCTTCATTGACATCGACCACTGGCGCCACCTCTACCTGCTGCTCGGCCTGGTCTGGGGCGCGATCGCGCTGGAGTACCGGCACCAGCGGGAATTGCGGCTGGCGAGACCTGAATCCCTCCTTGCAATTCACCTGCGCGATAGGCACCGAATTCGGTTGACCCGCACCGCCTTATCACGATACATCGCCACCCGGTCCGGAGTGTAGCGCAGCCCGGTAGCGCACTTGACTGGGGGTCAAGGGGTCGTCGGTTCGAATCCGGCCACTCCGACCATTTAAATCCTTGAAATCCCCAGCCTATTTGCCAAAGTGCCTTTGGCCCCTCTCGCAAATTCCGAACATAAGGCGTTCAAATCGCCCGTTCCGGATGGCGCTGCCCTCAGGATCGCAGCAGGCAGGCCCAGCTGCCGCCGACGAGGTTCAAGGCCGGGATTCGGCGGCCTCGTTGTCTGCTGCGACAGCCAACCCGATGACATGTGCACGAGGAATACATCAATGAGGTACGCGGCCTCGTCTCGTGAAATCGGCAACATGTCCGCGGTGATTTCATTGTCGATATAACCCTCGGCATCCCAAAGGGTGCGAGTTAGCTCCTCGTTGGCCGGCTCGATCCGTTCAATGACACGTTCGAACGCGGCGTTGGCGGCTTTAATAAGCACAATTCGGTCGGCCCCCGCGACCGGCTGGGACGCAATTACGGCATGGGAATCCATGACGAACGTTTCCTTTTGGAGTGGCGGTCTCTTGCTTCAGTATTTTCGGTCGCAAGGCGCCACCTTGTGCTCACATGCGCAGCCGCAGGATACGCGGGAATTCGGCGGATGCCTGGGTCGCCTCCGTCGTTCGAATTTCCGCGGCTCCTGCTTTGCTCGTTCGTTCGCTGCAGCGAGCGCGCGCCGCGGCGGGGCATATATAACTCACATGGGGGTGTGCCCATGGCTACACGGGCTATTCTATGGATCAAGAAGGCGTCGCAGGTGCGTCAAGAAGGTTAGGATCGGGAACGTTACCCTAATGGGCGGGGGCCCTTTCGAGCCGCTGGGCGACCCAAGCGGAGAATGGCTGGTTTGGGAGGCTGTGCGAGAGAACGTGGCCGAGTTCGACGGCTATGTCTTCCATGGCCTAACACCGAGAGAGGCGATAAGATTCTCGACGCTGTTGAACGATATGACAAGGCTTTCGACTAGCAAGGGTTCACGATCCCGACCTGCACAGCAGGCGTGAGATGCTTCTTTAGGAAGCGAGGACCGTGCCCCACCCCTTATCGCCTAGCGGGTTACATGTCGTTCTGCTAATATAAGAAGCGCATGCCGCTCGCCGCGCGGCGGCTGGGAGGGATCCAAGTGCGAAGCCGCTGGACCATTCTTGCTGTCTTGTTCGTCGCTCGCGCCGCCTTCGCCTTTCAGTTTGGCAGCGTAGGGGCTGTAGCGCCACAGCTTGGCCAAAGCCTCGGCGCGAGCTTGGCTGACATCGGGATCCTTATCGGAATCTACTTTGCGCCGGGCGTCCTGCTCGCCTTCCCCGGCGGCGCCATCGGACGCCGCTACGGCGACAAGGCGACGGTCCTCGCCGCAATCCTGGCGATGCTGGCTGGCGAATTGCTGATGACTGCGTCGGCGTCATGGAGCGTGCAAATCGCAGGCCGGCTGATTGCCGGCACTGGCGGCATTCTCCTGAGCGTTCTGATGACCAAGATGGTCGCCGACTGGTTTGCCGGTCGCGAAATCGCAACCGCGATGGCCATTTTCGTCAACTCGTGGCCGGTGGGCATCGCCATCTCGCTCATGCTCCTGCCATGGATCGCAACAAGGTTCGGGCTTCATCTCGTCAATCTTGCCGTCGCAGGGTGGATCCTGATTGGCCTCGTCCTCATGGCTTTTTTCTACCGCGCGCCGGAGGCGGCCGTCTCCGTTGACGGCGAACCAGGCAGTGTGACCTCGGAAACGGTCCATGCGGTGATTGCCGCCAGCTCGATCTGGTGTCTCTACAATGTCGGTTTGGTGATGATCTTCAGTTTCGGCCCAACGATGCTCGTCGAGCGAGGCTGGTCCATGGCTGCAGCTGGATCAACGATCAGCATCGTGCTGTGGCTCACGGCGATTTCGGTTCCCTTCGGAGGCTTCCTCGCTGATCTGACCAAGCGCGGCGAAGCTATCATTGTCGTAGGCTGCATTGGCTTTGCGCTGTTGACGGTTCTCCTGTCGCGAAGCGGCCAGGTGCTTCCGGTCGTCATGGCCATCGGGACCGTTTGCGGCCTGCCCGCCGGTGCGATCATGAGCCTTCCTGCGCGCGTGCTCGAGCCAAAGACGCGGGCGATCGGAATGGGAATATTCTATACGACCTTCTATGCCGGGAGCCCGGTTGGATCGGCGATCGGCGGAAAGCTTTCCACGTCGCTCGGCTCCGCCAGCGCGGCGCTGGATTTCGGGGCCGTCGCGCTCCTGGTTTGCCCGGTCATTCTGTTGCTCTTCCGCCGTGTCGTTGCTGGCCGGAATCGGCCTACTGCCCTTCCATCAACGTAAAACGCGCAAGCAAAACTATTCCTCTCCACTGTGGAGAAGCTAGTAACCAGAGACTGGAACACGGGAGGTTGAAATGACTTTCAATCATTGTCTGCTGGTCGTTGTTTTCATGTCGCTCTGCCTCGGATCGGCCCAGGCCCAGTCTGCGAAAGAAGCCATTGAAGCCGCTAATGCAGAGTTCGTGAAGGCCTACAACAGTAAGGATGCGGCCGGAGTCGCGTCGAAGTACGCGGACGATGCGGCCGCATTCCCGCCAGATATGGCGCGAGTCGACGGTCGCCAGAATATCCAAAAACTGTGGCAGGGCGCGATCGATATGGGCATATCGGATCTCGCGCTCACCACGCTTGAGGTCCAGGAAAGCGGAGATCTTGCATATGAGTCCGGGGCTTTCTCCCTCAAGGCACCGGGTAAGGATTCGAAGCTGGTGGAAACCACCGGGAAGTATGTGGTGGTCTGGAAGAAGGGACAAGACGGCGACTGGAAGCTCTACCGGGATATATGGAACTCCGATTCCGCGAAATGAAGTTTAGCATGGCTGCCCAAGCAGGTCACTTGCCGGAGGAGAACATGGCGAAACTCACCGTTGATCAATACTTGGTGGCGGCGGCTGCGCGACTTGCCCATCTGACGCAGACGTATGCGATCATTTTTTTCGCCAATATCGCGACTATGTTCGCGATATTGGCGTACGGACCATCAGCGGGACTAGCCGCCAGGTTCGCGCTCGCGACGATTGTGGTCGCGATCACGGTTTATGGGGTCTTGGCAGCCAAGGCCGCCATGGATGACTTAAAGGCAATGCTGGACGATGCAGTCGAGGACTTCTCAGCCAGCCGCTTCGGCGCTCACCTGAAGCAGATACCCACGACGCTGTTCATCGGAGCAAGCGTCACCCTCGTTCTTGCGATGGGGGTGACGCAGCTATGGGCGATCATTTCGGCCTGACGGGGCTGATCTCGAGCCGAAGACGCGCTCGATCGGAATGCAGATTGAGGGAGGCGGTGGAAGTGAAGCAACTCGACTTCTTCTATTTCTTCGGGAGCGGCTACTCATATCTGTCGGTGATGCGCATTGGCGCCATGGCGAAGCAGTCGGGCGTTGCCGTTCGATGGCGCCCCTTCAATGTCCGCACCGTCATGGCCGAGAACAATGTTGCCCTCCGCACCCAGACGGCAAAGGTAAAGTACATGTGGCGCGATGTGGAGCGGCGTGCGGCAACGCACGGCGTGCCATATGTTGGGCCCCCGACCTGGCCGACTGATCCGAACCTTCTGGCCAATCGCACCGCCATGGTGGCGGCCGAAGAGGGCTGGTGCGAGGCCTACACCGTGGCAAGCTTCAGGGCCTGGTACCTGGAAGGCATGGCACTGGGCGATCGCGGCCATCTGGAGCATGTGCTGCCTCCCCTGGGGCAAGATGTCGATGATGTGATTGCCAAGGCCGACGAGCCCAGCGCCCATGAGCGTCTCGAGGCTGAAACGGATGCGGCCCGCAACTATGGCATTTTCGGCGCTCCAGCATTCGTCGTGGAGGGCGAAACTTTCTGGGGCGACGACAGGCTCGAAGAGGCGCTGGCTTGGGCCATCGGCCGACATAAGCTGCAAACATCACTATATTACCCGGCTGTCTGACGAGACGGACAGCCGGACAGACCCCGGGCCAAATCGTAACCTGGCTTGCTCCTGCCGGTCCGCCGCTCCCTCCGCGAAGGGCGGCGCGAACCGTGCGTGGTGCGTTTATGCCGGCCGCCTAAGCCCCATGTGCGGCGAGGATGCGCCGCGCGCTTTCCTCGTCGGTGATCAGGATGGTCGGCGCAATCAGGTTCATGGCGCCGAGCAGCGCCTCGGTCTTTTCCGCGCCACCGGAGGTGAGAATGCGGATCGGGGCCTTGCGCAGGCGGTCGACATCCACCGACATCACATGGCTGTTGACGGGATGGTCGACCAGATCGCCGTTGCGGTCGTAGAAATGAAACAGAAGGTCGCCGACGGCGCCGCGCGCCAGCAGGGCCTCGCGGTCTGCTTCCTTGAGGAAGCCGCCGCGCGAGAAGGTGGTGGCCGAAGCGATGCCGCCGACGCTGAGCAGCACGGCATCCAGCGCGTCGGCCATCTCGAAGATCTCCTGCAGGCCGCAGCGTTCGACCAGCGCGATCTTGGTCTCGACGCTGTCGACGACGGCCGGCGTCGGCATCAGATAGCCGTCGCCCTGGAATATCTGGGCAAAGCGCCAGGCGAATTCTGCCGGATTGACCCGCCGCGCGACGCCGACGCCGCCAAGCAGCGAGATCACGCTGAAATCGGTGAGCGATTTGGCGCTGATGAAGGGCAAGGTGTTGAACAACGTCACGCCCCAACCGACGCCGACCCGCATGCCGGATTTCATCGCGTCGGACAGGAACATGCCGGTCTTGGCGGCGATCGCCGGGATCGGATCGGCATTGGGGTCGGTGAGCGGCGCCACCAGCGCCTGCTGCAGGCCGAAAGTCCGTTCCAACGCGCGCTCCAGCCGCACGATCTCCAGAAGCTCGCTCTCGATGGTGATCTTCACCTCGTTGCGCGCCCTCGCCTCGGCCAGCATGCGCACGATGGTGACGCGGCCAACGCCGAGCACATCGGCGATCTCGTTTTGCGTCATCTGTTCGACGAAATACATCCATGCGGCGCGGATCCTGAGGCGGTCGGTCCGGCTTTCGCTGACGACCTGCTCGGATGCCTCGGCCGCCGCCCTGCCGTTTTCTGATTCGCCCTGCCGTCGCCTGCCCAAGTTCCCCTCCAACTCCGGCGATGACACCGCCCTCGCCGATTCTGCATGCTGGTTAAATATCGTCTATTGATCTACCAATCGAGACGAACAATCTAGAGAGGGCGACTGGCGCCCCAAGCCGTGAGCGGCTTCAGCATTTCGAGGCGATTGGCGATGCTGCGACAAATCTCCGAGGATGTCCGCGCCAACCTGAAGGATCGGCTTCGGGAACTGCGGGACGCGATCCGCCAAAACCGCCACGACAGCGCCGGCGAAACCCCGCGCGACATCGCCGCCAATTTGCCGCCCTTTCCGGGCCGCAGCCTGCTCGGCCATGCCGCGAGCGCCGTCGACGAGGCGCTGACGATCGCCGAATCCTTCGTTCCGCATTTCCGGCCGCTCAAGGTCGACGGCACGACTGTGAAAAGCCTGCGGGCCTATTTCCCGCACGGCGATGAAGACCGGCAGATCAGCGGCGAGCGTCAGTTCAGGCGTGACATGTATTATCTGACCCGCGCGGTTCTCGCTGGCTACGGCATCGACAATCCCCGCGTTCACGAGGCGAGTTTTTCCGCCGTTCATGTCGCGATGCGCAAACGCCACGCGGATCTTCTGGCTGGCGCGACGGCGGAAACGGCCTCCACGGATCAGGTTGCGGCGGCCTGCGCGGCTCTCCTCGTCGAATGCCTCAATCACCGTCCGGTTCAGCCTGGCGAGACCGGGACAGGCCCGGCGATAGCCGGCGACCGGTCTCTCGACATCAGGTGCCTTGCGCCCGTGGTGCTTGCCTGCGGACTGGCGACCAAGGCGGACGGCGGCACGCCCGAGCCCGACATTCTCGAGATCGCGGTGCTGGCGGCCCAAGTGCGGGAGGACCGCATCCGGCAGGCTTGCGTCCAGGCCAATGCCGTCCAGGAACTGACACCGGTACTCGCCACCCTGCTCGCGCATCTGACGTAACCGCCGCGAGGGATCCGCTATCGCTCGGCCGCCATGGCCGCAATCGTCTTCTTGGCGCGCTGGATCGAGGCCGGGCTCATGCTGAGCTCGGTCAGGCCCATCCCGATGAAGGTCGGGATCAGGTCCGGACGGCCGGCGGCCTCGCCGCACATGCCCACCATGATGCCGGCGGCGACACCGGCCTTGGCCGTCAGCTCGATCGCCGACATCACCGCCGGATTGGTGACGTCATTGAGCTTGGCGACGGTCGGATTGAGACGGTCGGCGGCCATGATGTACTGGGTCAGGTCGTTGGTGCCGATCGAAAAGAACGCCACCTCCTTCGCCAATGCGGGCGCGATCAGCACGGCGGCGGGCGTCTCGATCATCACGCCGAGCTCGAAGCTTGCATACGGCACGCCTTCCGCCTTCAATTCAGCCGCGCACTCGTCGACCAGCGCGCGGGTGCGCGTGACCTCGCCAATCTCCGAGACCATCGGCAGCATCACCTTGATGTTGCCGTGGACGGCGGCCCTGAGCAGCGCCCGCAACTGGCGCTTGAAGATGTCGGGCCGGTCCAGGCACATACGGATGCCGCGCCAACCGAGGAAGGGGTTTTCTTCGTCCGGGAACTCGATGCCCGCGATCGGCTTGTCGCCGCCGATGTCGAGCGTGCGCACGATGACCGGATGCGGCGCGAAGGCCTTGGCCAGCGCGCTGTAGGTTTCGGCCTGCATCTCTTCCGACGGCAGATGCATGTGGCGCATGAAGAGCAGTTCGGTGCGGAACAGGCCGACGCCCATGGCACCTGCTTCCTGCGCCGCCTCGATCTCCTCCAGCGAGCCGATATTGGCCGCGACCTCGATCACCGTGCCGTCGGCGCGGGTCGGGGTCACGTTCTTGAATACTTTTAGCCCGGCGCGCTCCTGCGCCGCTGCCTCGACACGCCGGGTAAAATCTGCGCGCGCGGCCTCGTCCGGATCGACGATCACATGCCCGGCACTGCCGTCGATCGCCACCTCCCTGACGGTGCGCAGTTCGTTGATCTTGTCGCCGAGCCCCAGCACCGCCGGGATACCGTGCGAGCGCGCAATGATGGCGATATGCGAGGTGGCGCCGCCATGGCCGCAGACCACGCCGCCGATGCGCTTCAGCGGCGCGCGCGCCAGATCCCAGGCGCCGATATCGTCGGCAATGAGGATCGCGCCTTGCGGTATGGTTTCCAGGCTGACCTCGTCCTGGCCGAGCAGCGCCAGGCAGATCTGCCGGCCGACGGCATGGACGTCGTCGGCCCGGGCATTGAGATAATGGTCGTCGACCGCGCTGAAATCGGCGGCGATGGTGGCCGCGGCCGCGATGACCGCCGAGACCGCATCGTCACCGCCTTTGATCAGCCTTTCGACCTCGCCGGTCAGGCTGTCGTCAGCGGCGATGTCGCGCAGGGCCGCGACGATGCCACGGTCGCCGGCGGAGAGATTGCTCTCGGCAAGCGTGCGGTCCATGCGGGATTGGACGCTGGCGACGGCATCGCGGAAGCGCTTGAGCTCGCCTTCGATCTCATCGGCCTGCAGGCGTTTGCCCGGTCCCTCGATCTCCGGCGGGAAATGGGCAAAGGCCGGCCCGATCGCCACGCCCTCGCTTGCGGCGACGCCCTGGAGCTTGGGTGTCCCATCCGTCGCCGCGGCAGCCGCCGGCGTCGCCTCCGGGGCAGGCGCGGCTGCTTCCAAACCCTCATCACCCGCCTCGTTCTGGTCGTCGAGGCCGGCGCGGGGGTTCTCAAGATAGCCGATCAGCGCCTCGATCGCCTCGATCGCGTCGGCACCGTTGGCGCGCACGGTGACTTCCTGGTTCTCCTTGACCGCCAGGAGCATCAGCTTGACCGAGCTCTTGGCGCTAACCGCCTTGCCGTCCTTGACCAGCTCGACATCGGATTCGAAACCCTTGGCGAGTTTCACGAACCGCGTGGCGGGACGGGCGTGCAAACCTTCGTGCACTCTGACGATGGTCGAGCGTTCCATGGCAATACTCTAGGTTTGGGCGCCGTCGACAGACAGCACGGATATTATCAGGCGACGATGGTGATGACAGCGCCTGGCGTCAGCGCCGCCATGAGCGCCCCGGTATCGACCGCGGATGCGCAAACCTCGCCCGGCCTTTCGGCCTCGGATGCTCCGTTGAAGGAGATCACGACATGACCCATTTCGCGGACCTTGCTCCAGGCCGTGGAGCCGACCGCCGTTATCGTCGCCGAAACCGGTCCGAGCGTGATCGAGGCGCCTGTCGCCGGCGCATCGTCGCTCGGGCCTTCTTCCGTCTTATGCAGCACCGAAACTTCCGCCAGTTCGGGAGGCGAGCCATCCGCGAAAAGGATGACCACGCCGCCCTCGGCGAGGTCCGCCACCTCGGGTCCTATTGCTGTGACCCGTGTCTTGAGAAGAACCGACATATGGCGAACCTCGTTGTTACGCGTTTTTAGAACACGATCAGGGAGACGATCCATGCGATCAGCACGGAGACCGGGCCCATGATCTGGCGGCTGATGAGCACCGCCGGCACGCCGATTTCGATCGTCTTCGGCTTGGCCTCACCGAGCGCCAGACCGACGGGAACGAAGTCGCAGCCCACCTGGGTGTTGTAGGCAAACAGCGCCGGCAGGGCCATTGCGGGCGAGATGGTGCCGTTGGCGATCTGCGGGCCGATGATGGCGACGCCGATGACCTGGGCGATAACCGCGCCCGGTCCCAGGATGGGCGACAGGAACGGCAGGCCGCAGATGGCCGAGATGACCAACAGGCCGACGATGTTGTTGGCTAAAGGCCCCATCGGCTGCGCCAGCACATCGCCGATGCCGGTATAGAGGATCAGGCCGATCAGCATGGTCACGAAGGCCATGAAGGGCAGCACGTTGCGGACGACCTGATCGATGGTGCGGCGGCCGGAATTGAAGAAGATGCCGACCACACGGCCCATGACGCGGCCGATCGAGCTGATCAGGCCGATAAGCCCGCCTTCGCTCGGCAGCGGCTCGGCCGCCCTGGCAGTGGTGTTGTTGCTTGAACTCATCGATGCTGCTCCCCCCGCAGTGGTGACCGCTTCGGATCCGTCCGCCATTGTGACGTTGGCCGGCTTCACGCCCGAAACGTAGATGTCTTCCGTGATGAATTGAGCGAGCGGACCCGCCTGGCCGACCGGCGTCAGGTTGACGGTCGGGATACGCTTGCGCGGATAGACGCCGCAGCGGGCGGTGCCGCCGCAGTCGACGACGACGACCGCCATCTCGCTTTCGATCGGCGGCGACTTGAAGCCGTCGACGGCCTGGGCGCCGGTCATGTCGGCGATCAGCTGCGCCACCGGATGAATGCCGCCGCCGGTTACCGACACGACCTTATTGCGCCGTTCGGTCGGCTCGATCACCAGAGGCCCGCCCCAGCCGGTCGAACCCTTCGAGATCTTTACTGCCTTGTATGTAGTGGCCATGGTGTCCTCCCGCCCTTAGAGCTCGACGCCCTGGCGGCGTGCCATGATGGCCGTGATGCGCTCGGTCAGGATGCCCTTGAGCAGGATGACGACGAGGCCGACGATGGCGTACCAGATCGCCACCTTGATGTGATAGCCGTTGGCGATGACGCCCCGCTTCTCGAGGTCGAGCAGCGCGACCAGCATACCGCCCCAGACGAAATATTCGCCGGGGTTGATGTGCGGGAAGAGGCCGAGCGGCGGATGCACGTAGGACACTGCCGCATCATAGAAGGCAGGCTTGTGCTTTTCCTCCAGGAAGGAGCCGAAGGTGTAGGCCATCGGGTTGGTGAGGAAGAACACCGACAGCACAGGCAGCACCGTGTAGCGGGTTAGGGCGATGCGGCCGGCGCCGCGCGCCAGGCCGTGGACACGCTCTTCGCCGACCAGTTCGGTGACAGCGTAGAAGGCGGTCATCAGCACGACCAGGGTCGGGATGATGCCGGTGACGAAGCCGGCGAACACTTCGCCGCCCTTCTGGAAGATGCCGATGAAATACTTGCCGATCGCGGTCAGCCAGCCGAGCTGCTCTTCCTGCTGCACGTTCTTCAGCTGTTCCTTGAGCTGATCGGCGGTGACCGGCGCGTTGTCGGTCGTCGCCTGCGCCAGGACCACGAGATGATCGGTGGCATGCTCGACGCCGAGCTTGCCGTGCCAGGCAGCATCCGAGACCATGGTGCCTGCGACATGCAGGTTATGCACCGCCAGGTCGGCATGCTGCGCCAATAGTGCAATTACAGACATTTCTCCTCCTTATGACCCCTGCCGGTCATTCCCAGCCGGCTGCCGGCGTCCGTTTAAGCCCTTGCTACGTTCAAGCCGGACAGGCCCAGCTTCTTCCCCGGCTCCGACCGCGCGCGGTCGATCTGCTCGATCGCCCGTTTCACGGCCTCGGCCACACCGGGTTCCCCCTCCCCCATGATCGCAGGGTTGGACCGGAGTCGATCGAGGGGGATGCCCTCGAATTCGTCATGTCGCTTGAACTTGGTCAGCACCGAACGACCGCTCATGACCATCATGCGGCGCACGATGAGGTCCGGCGTCACGACAATCAGCGCAATCGTGCCCTTGGCCAGCCGCCCGCGGAAATTACCAGCGCCGACGAAGCCGTCCTTGAACTCTCCCGTGACACCTTTGAAGACGTCCGAATAATGCCGCATCTGCAGCCAGACACCGAGCGATTGCAGCGCCCAGACAACAAACAGCAGAAGCAGCGCCCACTGCCAGATCGCCATTTCGGTTTCCTCCCGATTCTCTTCCTCCGGCACATATTGGACGGAGGCGAGATGACCCGAAAGTGAGAACATTTGTTTCCTGGAATGTCAACATGTATTATATTAGCCGCCGTAACGCTCCACAGGCGGGCTGACCGATTTCGGCATCGGCAGCGCCTGTGCTAGCCTGTCGTCAAACGGGATTAGAGACATGGATCTGCCTTTCAGGCACGAACTCGCGCTTATGCCGGACCTTCGTCACCGGCTGCGGCAGCTGCGCTGGTTCCGCGCCACCTTCCGCAGCAGCGCGAAGGTGGTGTCGGAAACCTTCGGCGTTCGTTTCGAGATCGACGAGGCCAAGCTGACGCGCGCCTTTCTCGACTGGATCGAAGTCATGGAGGCGCAGAAGCGATTCGCGGCGATAGACCGCGCCGACTTCATCGTCTTCGCCGCCGGGCTGGTTCTGCGCGAGCTGATCCGGCAGGCGCCGGCGCGGGAGATCTCAGGACTCACCGAAATGATCGAGACCGAAACCAATGCCGGCACGGCGGAAATCGTGCGCTTCTGGCCGGAGGGATTTCTCTATACCAACTATTGCGTGTCGGCGATCCTGGCCGTGCACGAGCAGGAGTTCGGCACGGCGCCCAGCATCGACAAATGCGCCGACGACCTGCGCACCTGGTGGTCCTACCGAGAGAACGCGACGGAAATGCCTGCCTATGCCGTCGCCTTCCTCGACCGCTTCCTCGGCGCCGAGCCCAACTGGATCACGCCCGATCGCGCGCAATCGCGCCAGGCCATGCAGCGCGCGCTTGGATCCTCGCCGGTCAGCGAGGCGCTGCGTCAGCTCTGAAGCGTTGGGGACGTAGCCGCCTTACTATTGAACATCTGACTTTTTATCGATAGCGATGTGCAACATCTGACATCGAAGCCGGGAGAGGCGCGTGGCGCGATCCAGACTGATGATTTTCGACTGTGACGGCGTTCTCGTCGACAGCGAGCCGCTGGCCGCCAAGGCCTACGAGCGGGTTTACGAAAAACACGGCATGCCCGGCGTCCACGGCGGCATCATCGCGCAATGCATCGGCATGAAGCAGTCCGACATCATCGTCAAAATCAAGGAACTGACGGGACATCAGTTCCCGCCCGCCGCCGACGGTGACATCTGGGCCGAGACCAAGCTGCTTTTTTCCGAGGAACTGAAGCCGACACCGGGGATCGTGCCATTCTTCAGCGCGCTTGCCGGCGACCGCTGCGTCGCCTCGTCGTCCTCGGTCGAGCGCATCAACCACAGCCTTTCGGTGACCGGACTGTCACGCTTCTTCGGCGAGGCGATCTTTTCCTCTTCCATGGTGAAGAACGGTAAGCCGGCGCCCGACATCTTCCTCTACGCCGCCGAGAAGATGGGCGCGAAACCGGCCGATTGCATTGTGGTCGAGGATTCGCCGTTCGGCGTCCAGGGCGCGGTCGCGGCCGGCATGATAGCGATCGGCTATACTGGCGGCGGGCATACCTATCCCGAGCACGGTGCGCGGCTGAAGGCTGCCGGTGCCGATTTCGTCTGCGCCGACTGGCACGAAGTCGGCCGGGAGTTGGCGGGGCTTGGTGTCCCGGCCTGAGCTAACTCTTGTTGGAGCATGATCTTCTGCGAAAACCGGTTCCCACTTTTTGCATTCGCTGACCTTCGGTTCGGGATCATGCCCTAGCGAAGACTGGGAAAGCGACGCCGGGTCCAGTCACCGGGCGGGACCAATCCCCCCACGCGGAAGTTGAAGGACAGGACCCGCGTTGCATCGGCGTCGACCTCGCAGCGGAAGCTCAGATCATACCACTGGGTCATCGTGCTGAAGGCGGCCTGCGGAGGGTTAAGAACATTGCCTTGCTTCAGGGGAATGGTCGGCAGCCATTTCGGCGAGTAGTCGGCACTTTGCAATTCCTGGTTCAGAACATTGGCGCAAAGATTGGCAATGCGCTGATCGCGCGGCACGTTCTCCATTGAGCTTGTGGCCAGCGCGTTGCCGGTTGCACCCGGCGAGTAGAGCTTTCTGACACCCGGCAGGCCGGAATAGATAGGCGATCCCGCGACCTCGTTGTCGGCGGGGCTTGACCTTCCCGGGTTCCCGCTTGGCGCTCTCAAAGCTCTTGCGGATTTGAACTTCATCGCCTTGGAAGGCTTAGGCTTTGCCTTTTCGGCCGGTGCAGACTTGTCGCCGGCTTCGGGCGCCAATGGCTTGGGCGCTTCGGCAGGTTGCTTTTCGGCGGGTTGCGGAGCTGCCTCCTGCTTTTCCGGCTGCCTATCGGTGTCCTCGGTCGCCTGCTTCTCTTCGCTTTGCACGGGTTTTTCCTCCGGCGCGGCGGTTGCCGGCTTCTCTTGGGCCTTGCCGGAGTCCGCCTGATGCTCGGGCGTTGCAGGCTGAGCGGGCTGGTTCGGCGCCGGCTGCGGTGCGACCGGCGGCTTCGCGGGCTCATCCTGGGCCGGCGACGGCGCATTGGCCGGCGCGCTGCCGCCGTTGAGAGATTTCTCCGGGCCGGTATCCTTCTCGCCATACTGGAAGACGCGCTTCAGAACCGGGATATCCTGCGGTTTCGGCGGCTGCGGAGGCGGTGGCTTTTGCACGGCCTGCTCGGGCGGCTTTTCGGCCTTCTTTTCAGGCGTCGGCTCCGGCGGCTTCGGAGCGGGCTTCGGCTTGGGCTGATCGGGCGGCGGCACGATCGCGACGTTGATCGGCTGTTCCTGCTGATCCGGCTGCTGGTCGGGTCTCGGCAAGCCGAAGAACAAGAACGCTGCAATCAGGGCATGCAGGAATAGCGATGCGGCCAAGGCCCACCGCCAATTCCGAAACCATTCCCGCATCTTGCCGTTCATTGCGCCCGATGTGGAACGAAATGACGGCGGCTTCAAGCATTTGCCGGGATTCACGCGAACTGCAGGCCTGACAAGTCGGTGATCGGAGGGCCTGTGGCGTAAGCAAGCCGGATCAAGGCCCTGCAGGGATTGGCTTACACCAACATGCTCATCGGATTTTCAATCAAGCGCTTGAAGGCGCCGAGCAGCTCCGCGCCAAGCGCGCCATCGACGGCACGGTGATCGGTCGACAAGGTTACCGACATCACCGTGGCAATCTTGATCTCGCCCTTCTTCACCACCGCCCGCTCCTCGCCGGCGCCGACCGCCAGGATCGTCGCATGCGGCGGGTTGATGACGGCGGCAAAGTCCTTGATGCCGAACATGCCGAGATTCGACACCGCCGTCGTGCCGCCCTGATATTCTTCCGGCTTCAGCTTGCGGCTGCGGGCGCGGCTTGCCAGGTCCTTCATCTCGTTGGAGATGACCGACAGCGTCTTTTCATCGGCATGGCGGATGATCGGCGTGATCAGGCCGCCGGGGATCGACACGGCAACGCCGACATCGGCGTGCTTGTGCTTGACCATGGCGCTGTCGGTCCAGGAGGCGTTGGCCTCCGGCACCGCCATCAGCGCCATGGCCATCGCCTTGATGACCATATCGTTGACCGAGAGCTTGTAGGCCGGAACCTCGCCCTTGTCGGTCTTCCGCATCGGCGCCGCGGCATTGAGCTGCGTGCGCAGCGCCAGCAGCGCGTCGAGCTCGCAGTCCAGCGTCAAATAGAAATGCGGGATGGTGGACTTCGCCTCGACCAGGCGGCGCGCGATGGTCTTGCGCATATTGTCGTGCGGTACGAGCTCGTAGGAGCCTTCGGCGAACAGCTTCAGAACGTCCCCCTCCCCCTTGAGGGGAGGGTGGCCTGCCGCAGGCAGGTCGGGTGGGGTCGCTTCGGCTGGGCTCGGCGCCAAATGGGCGGTGCCTCCTGAGACGACCCCCTCCGTCCGCTTCGCGGACACCTCCCCCTCAAGGGGGGAGAAAATCGCTGCCTCAACGTCGGCCTTGGTTATACGGCCATACGGCCCGGAACCTGATAAGGCAGAAAGGTTCAGACCAGCCTCACGAGCCAAGCGACGAGCCAGGGGCGTAGCGCGCACAGCCCCCTGCGATTGGCCAATCTCTGCCCCCGAGGGAGAACTTCCCGGCAGGCCAGAGGGGGGCGCGACGGAATGAGAGGTTGGCGGGACAGCGCCTCCCTCTGTCGGCTTCGCCGACATCTCCCCCACGAGGGGGGAGATTGGCGCTCCATTCTGCGGCGTCGTTCCTGATTCATAGACCTCGTCATCGGCATAGATCCAGGCGACGGGCTCGCCGACCGGAATGTCGACGCGCTCCTTGCCGGTGACGTTGCGCAGCGTGCCGCTGGCCGGCGCGTCGATCTCCATCGCCGCCTTGTCGGTCTCGATCTCAAACAGGACGTCGCCTTTCTTGACGCGAGCGCCTTCCTCGGCGAACCAACGCGAGATCTGGCCAGTCGCCATGTCCATGTCGACCTTGGGAAGAATGACTTCGGTCGGCATCGCTCAGCGGATCCCTTGCACGAGGTCGCGCGCGGCGGTGATGATGTCGGGAACCTGCGGCACCGTCGCCTTTTCCAGATCCGGATTGTAGGGGATCGGTGTCTCGGCTCCGCCAAGGCGCACGATCGGCGCATCGAGATAGTCGAACGCCTCGCTTTCGGCGACCATGGCGCTCACTTCCGCGCCGATGCCGAGCGTCTTCACTGCTTCGTAGACGCAGAGCAACCGCGATGTCTTCTTCACGCTGTCGATGACGGTCTGCCTGTCGATCGGGCGGATCGTGCGCAGATCGACCACCTCAATGTCGATGCTCTCGCCTTCGAGCGCGGCGGCGGCATCGAGCGCCTTCTGCACCATGATCGATGTGGCCACGATGGTGAGGTCGCGGCCCGCGCGGCGGATCTCGGCCTTGCCGATCGGCACGGTGTAGTGGCCCTCGGGCACATGGCCCTTCATCTTGTAGAGCAGCTTGTGTTCGAAGATCATGACCGGGTCCGGATCGGCGATCGCGGCCAACAGCATGCCCTTGGCATCGTGCGGCGTCGCCGGCTGGATGACCTTAAGGCCGGGCACATGGCCGAGCCAGGCCTCTAAGCTCTGGCTGTGCTGCGCGGCGGCACCGGTGCCGGAGCCGGCCGGGAAACGCATCACCACCGGCACCGAGACCTCGCCGCCAAGCATGAAGCGCATCTTGGCCGCCTGGTTGACGATCTGCTCCATGCCGAGCGTTGCGAAATCCGAGAACTGGAATTCGAAGATCGGCCGCATGCCGGTGACCGCCGCGCCCACCGCCACGCCAGCGCCGCCCAGTTCGGAAATCGGCGTGTCGATCACCCGGTCGGTGCCGTAGCGCTCGACCAGATCCCCGGTCACCTGGAAGGCGCCGCCATAGACGCCAATGTCCTCGCCCATGAGGAAGACGCGCTCGTCCATATCCATGGCGATTGCCATGGCTTCCTGGATCGCCTGGGCGTAGCTCAGTTCACGCAGCGCGGCGTCCATCACGCTTGCTCCGTGTAAACATAGTTCTGCAGGGTGGCGATCTCCGGCGCAGGGCTCGCCTTGGCGAACTCGATGCCGTCGGCGATCTCCTGGGCGACCGCGTCGCGGATCGCCTGGATCCCCTGGTCGTCGATGAAGCCGAAATCGCGGAGTTCCGTCTCGAAGAGCGTGATCGGATCGCGGTTCGCCATCCAATCCTCGATCTCTTCCTTGGTGCGGTAACGGTTGCGGTCGCTCTTGGAATGGCCGCGATGACGGTAGGTCTTGGATTCGATCAGCGTCGGCCCCTCGCCCGCGCGCGCCCGCTCGACCGCCTTGAAGGACGCCTCGGCGACCTCGGAGAAGATGTTGCCGTTGACGATGACGCCCGGCATCGAATAGGCGGCCGCGCGCTCGGCGATGTTCTTCACCGCGGTCGAGCGCGCCGTCGAGGTCGACATGCCGTAGCCGTTGTTCTCGCACACGAAGATCACCGGCAGCTTCCAGATCGCCGCCATGTTCAGCGCCTCGTGGAAAGCGCCTTCATTGTTGGCGCCGTCGCCGAAGAAGGAGACCACGACCTTGCCGGTCTTCATCATCTTGGACGAGAGCGCAGCACCCACCGCGATCGGAATGCCACCGGCAACGATGCCGTTGGCGCCGAGATTGCCCTTGGCGACATCGGCGATATGCATGGAGCCGCCGCGGCCCTTGCAGTAGCCCGTGGTCTTGCCGAAGAACTCCGCGAACATGCGGCTGACCTCGGCGCCCTTGGCGATGCAATGGCCATGGCCGCGATGCGTCGAGGTGATCTGATCATCCGCAGCGAGCGGCATGCAGATGCCCATGGCACTGGCTTCCTGGCCGATCGACAAATGCATGGTGCCGTGGATGAGGCCGCGCGTGTAGCACTCTTCCGCGCCCTCTTCGAAGCGGCGGATCAGGTACATCTTGTGAAGCACCTCCCTGAGCTGCTCCGGACTGTGCTGGCGATAGACGAAAGGCAGGTTGGCCCGGCTATCCACGACAGCGGCTTTGCTGGCTCCGGCCATGATCACGCCTCCACGGCGCCGTAAACGAGCTTGTCCTGGCGGGCACGCAGCTCGGCGATCTTCGAGCCCGGCGCGGGCGCCGCGTTGGCATAGGTGATGAGCTCGCCCTTCTTGATGGGCACAGTCACAGAGCCGCCCTGCAGCAGGCCGCAAGGGACGGCGCGCGCGGCATGGGCTTCCGGCGCCGTCATGATCCAGGCGCGGTAGCAATATTCGCCGATGGCATCGAGCTTGTCGCCGGGCTTCAGATCCTTCTTGGCGACGGCGCAGACCTCGGCCACGGGTTTGGCCAGCGGCACCATGTCGGCCTTACCGTAGAGCACGACACGTGCGCAGGTGAGCGGCACTTCCAACGAGGTCAGGTGATAGGGGCGATGAAAGGTGAAGTACGGGCCCTTGCCCATCTTCAGATCTTCCATGCGTTCCGAAATGCGCGGATGCGACATGTCGGCTACGACGAAGACGCCCGGCGCCACGCCCTTGCCGATCGAATAGTCGACGACGCCGATCTTCGACAGCACGCCGCCATCCTTCTCGGGCACCAGAACCTTCGACAATTCGCCGAGCGTCGCGGACGGGCCATGCATGCCCGGCTTGTCGGGGACCAGCCCGGTCGCGTTGGCGATCGCCGCCATCTCGACCATGGTCTTCGAACCGTCGACGAATTCGACCAGCATGCGCACATTCATATGCCGGCGCTTCGCCTCCTCCTCATAGTCCGGAGGCGTGGCGTCGATGTTGAGCGGGTTGTTCTTGCCCTTGCCGGCGGCAACGATCGGGTGGCCCATGGCGGAGACGAACTCGATCAGCTCCATGCAGGAAGACGGCTCGTCGCCGGCGCCCAGCGAGTAGGTCACGCCGAGGCGGTCGGCTTCGCTCTTGAGATAGGCGCCGATGGTGACGTCGGCCTCGACATTCATCATCACCAGGTGCTTGCCATGCTCCATGGCGTGGAGGCCGATCTCGGCGCCGACCGCCGGAACGCCGGTCGCGTCGATGACGACGTCGATGAGGTCGTTGCCGATGATCAGGCTGGAATCGCTGGTGACGGCGATCTTGCCCGTCTCCATGGCCGAATTCATCGCCGAGGCGGTCGACACCTCGCGCGCATGGCCGGTTTCCTGGAAAGCGATATCGACGGCCTTGCTGGCCGCGGGCAGGTTCAATTCGGAGATGGCACCGATCTCGATGCCGGACATATGGGCGACGCGAGTGACGATGTCGGTGCCCATTTCCCCGGAGCCGATCAGGCCGATGCGGATGGGTTTGCCGGACTTGGCTCGTTCCTCGAGATCGCGGGCAAGGCCCGTCAACGAAATATTGGACGCCATACCGTGTATTCCTCCCATATCGCATGCTGTTCGGCTGCTTGACGCGTATTGAACATATGTATTTCTGTCAAGACTAATGTCCATAATTTGGCCATTGGTCGACGCTTTTCGAATTGGCCGGGTCGCAACGGCGAAACGCCTTGACAGCGATCGCCCTGTGCCGAGCCAAATGCGAGCGCTCGCGGCCGGCTGCCGGTCAAAGCCGCGCGGCAGTCCTTGCCGACCGCGAAAGGATATCAGGCGGGAAATGTTACTGGCAAACGTCGACCCATACGGCGCCGACCAGACCGGCCATGCGCTGCGGCGGGATGCGCACCGCGGCATTGGTGGCGCCGGCGGCGGGAACGACTTCGTCGAAAGGCTTGAGCGACAGATCGCAATAGATCGGCAGCGGCGCCGGCAGGCCGAACGGGCAGACGCCGCCCGGCGGATGGCCGGTGACGGCCAGCACCTCCTCGCCGCCGAGCATGCGCGGCTTGCCGCCCATCCTGTCCTTGAATTTGCGATTGTCGAGCCGGGCGACGCCGCTGGTCACGACCAGCATGGTCTCCTCGCCGATGCGCAGGCAGATCGTCTTGGCGATCTGCGCCGGCGTCACGCCATGCGCCTCCGCCGCCAGCGCGACAGTAGCCGAGCTTGCCTCGGTGACGATGACCTCCACATCCGGCGCGTGCTCGGCAAAGAAGGCGCGAACCGATTCCAAGCTCATGTGAATTCCTCGTCAGGCCTGCCTAGTGTGTTTCGCCGTTTCGCGGAAACGGCGAAACGCACTATCTCTTTGTCCTTACCCAATTCCGGACGGAAAACCGCTCACACTTTTCCTGGGAATTGCTCGAGCATCAGCGATGGCGAATCGCATGATGCAGCCGATCTTGGCAAGAGCCAGCCCCTGCGCTGTGCAGGCACCAAAAAAGCCCACCGGGCGAAATCCCGGCGGGCTCTTCGATGGGCGCTTTTCGCGTCTCTATTGCTGGGTGGGCCGATTCTCTTCGGCCGGCACACTGATCAATTCCTCTTCCGGCATCTGCAGCGCCGAAGCGATGCGCCGAAGCTTGGCGGGGTCGGCGTCCTTGCCGTCCTCGATATCGATGATCTCGCCCACGGCCAGGCCGCAGGTCAAAGAGAGTTCCTCGATCGTATATCCCCTCGTTTCACGAGCGGCTTTCAACGGGTTGAGGCCGGACGCGGCAATGATGTTGTTCGAAACAGCGTTTCGTGCGGTGTTGGGCATGGCAACTCCTTGGGATGAAACAGGGTCTGATGAAATGGTGTTGCCTGAGACGGGCGGGAGAATGCTCGTTAACGAATGATTTGCCAAGAGCACCGATGCGGCGTCACGCCATCGTGAAGCGGCGTTCAGGCCGTGCCTCAGGTTCCGCAAATGTAAGATCGCGCAGCGCTCAATCAAGTTCTTTTGAAGGTCCGAGACGGGATTCGCCGGCATTTTCGACGTTCCGATTCGTTAGCTTTCCGTCACCGGCAGCCGACAGACGGCGCCGGAAGTTTCTCGGAAGGACCGGACGTCATGAATTTGAAATCATTCTCAATTGTGCTTGGCACAATCTCAAGCGTCATCGGCGCGACGCAAGCATGGGCGACGGATGCCGCACGTATTCGAGGCACTGTCGTCAGCCTTGTCGGATCGACGTTGACGGTGAAGGACCGCAACGGCAAGACCGATGCGATCATGCTTGCCGACGGCTGGAAGATTTCGGGTGTGGCCAAGGCATCAGCAGCCGATATCAAGCAGGGTGATTTTCTCGGCATCGCCTCTATATCCAAGGCTGATGGCGGCAGCGGCGCGCTGGAAGTCGTGATCTTTCCCGCCGCTCTGAAGGGCACGGGTGAAGGCGACCGCGACTGGGATTTGCAGCCCAACAGCCGCATGACCAACGGCACCGTCGCCGATGTCACCGAGATCGAGGGCCGCACGGTCACGCTCAGCTATGACAACGGCCAGAAGAAACAGATCGCGATCCCGCAGACCACACCGATCGTGACATTCGCCAGCGCCACGCCGGCGGATCTCACGCCGGGCGTCGCAGTGTTCGTCAACGCCGAGCATGGTGCCGACGGCAAGCTCGTCGCCAATCGGGTCGTGGTCGGAAATCACGGCGTCGCGCCGCCTATGTGAGGCCAAGCGGCCACACCCTCGGATTTCGAAAGATCGCGTAATCTTCACCCGTCAGGGCGGGCGCGGCGCAAGAGGGCCTCTCAGAAATAATCCAGAAACAAAAATCTACATTTGGGAAAAATTGTCGAAAAAAACCAGGAGGATAGTCCTTATCGCGAGGCATGGGTCACCGATTTGCTCCGGTGGATCTCGGAACGCCCCGTGTAAAAAGGAAACGAAGTCATGAAGAAGTCCCTACTCTCCGCGCTCGGGCTGGCTCTGGCTCTGGCGTTCACCATGCCGATCCTCGGCGCCACCAGCGCCGACGCGGCTCCGATGAAGAAGCACCATCATTATCGTCATCACCACAGGCATCATCACCGCCATCATCACACGACGATGGCTCCGAAGAAGTACTGATCCTTCCCTTTTGCCGATGGGAAGGCAGGCCTTCGCCGCCAGAGCGGACCGGCCTTCCCATCGGATCTTCTGCTTGAGCATCCGGTGATGTCGAACCGCGCTCCGGAATATACATGATGAGGCCTGCGCTGATCCGCCGGCCGGACACCGCCTGTTCCGGCGGTGGCTCGTGTCGGCCTGGCGCTTCGCCATCCGGCTCCCGTTCCCCGCTTCGCCCTGAAGTTCGGCTCTCTGCCAAATCCCCGCCACCCCGACGCGCTATACAGAACGATGTTGTGGCGGAAGATCGTCGACCGCAATCCGCAGTTGGTGACGCTGACCGACAAGCTGGCGGCCGAGTGAGCCGCTTCTATGCCGAGGCGCCGCGCACCGGATGCGTGCCGCGTGCCGCCAACGAGCGTCGCATCCGGACTCTTCCAGTCCGTTGATTTGTCCGGCCAAACGAAAAAAATCGCACGGCATATGAACCCTTCCGTTGGAGGCAGCACTAAGCGCTCATGGGCGCCGCGAAGGCGCTCCTCAACCCAACGGGACGCCTGGATGGCGATCCAACAACCAATGGAAGGAAATGCACAAATGACCAATTTCAAGCATATCACCCTGGCCGCGGCTCTCGTCGTCTCGGCTTTCGGCTCCGTCTCGGCTCCTGCCTTCGCGGGCACGCATCCGACCGGCGACGGCGGCGCGGTCTGTAAGGGCCACGGCTCGTGCCTGGTGCTGCAGCTCGACTGCAAGGGCACCTATACCGACGCCACCGACAAGAACGGCACCGTCTACGGCAAGTGCAGCCAGGTCATGAAAGTCGACCCTAAGACCCGGCTCAGGCTCGCGAACTGATCGCCTTTAGCCAAAGGGCATGGAAATGGCGGCTGTCGCGACGGCCGCCATTTCTGTTTCAAATCCCGCCGATCGATCAGCGCCGGCTGATCAAAAGGCCGGCAAGCAAACCGACCACGACAAGGCCGACGGCGGCGGCCGTCGCCGGATGATCGCGCGCCGTACGCTCGATCGCCCTGCCCCTGCGCCTTATTGCCGGCAACGCCTCTTGGAGGCGTTCGGCAAGTTGCGAATAATAATCGGACGCCGCCTCGCGGCTATCCTCGTAATAGGCGTCACCGCGCCTGGCCAAAACTTTCTTGAGGTCGTGCAATTGCCGCGAAAGCGCCGCGACCTGCTTGTCGATATCAAGGTCGGAGAGGTCCGAGAACGATGCCATGCCTGTTGTCCTTCTCTTCGAGAAGGCCTAACGCATGGACGGCGAGCCAGTTCCTCCAGGCCGACCGCGCATCAAGTCGAAGATGACCCGTTCAACGAACCTGGTCGAGCAGGCGCTTGCATTCCAGCAGATCGAACAGGGCCTCCTGCAGCAAGGCGCGATTGTCACGCGACAATTTCGAAGAGTCGGGTTGAACCGGACCTTCGTCGTCGCTCTTGCCGAGGCCGAAGAAACGGCGGCTGGGCTTCACCTTCGGCTGACCGACCAGCGCGTCCTCGTCGCCGCGCGGCTGCGCGGCCGCCGTCAGCGGCACCTGCTCGGCCTGGCGACGCTGGGCGATCGCCTCCACGGCCGCCATGTCGCCACTGCCGATCGCGACGAGAAAATGGTTGCCGTTCTCGCGCAACAGCTTCTGCACGCCTTTGATCGTATAGCCCTGATCATAGAGCATATGCCTAATGCCCTTGATCAGTTCGACGTCCTGCGGCCGGTAATAGCGCCGGCCGCCGCCACGCTTCATCGGCTTGATCTGGGTGAAGCGCGTCTCCCAGAAACGCAGCACGTGCTGCGGCAGATCGAGGTCTTCCGCGACTTCGCTGATGGTGCGGAAAGCATCGGGGCTCTTGTCCATGGGCCAATCCTCCACACTGGACCACGATCCGGGCATGATGCCGAATCGCGCCTTATTTCAGCGATTTATGAAACGATATTCAAGCCCGGCTTCAAACCGCCGGCAGTTTTCAACCGCATTCGCCAGCAAATTATTTGCCGCCCTTGCCCTTGCTGTTCTGGTGCGAACGCAGGATCCGGTTCTTCAGCACGTTCGACGATTTGAACGTCATCACCCGGCGCGGCAGGATCGGCACTTCCTCGCCCGTCTTGGGGTTACGGCCGATGCGCTCGTTCTTGGAACGGACGTGGAAGGTGGCGAAGGAAGACAGCTTCACCGTCTCGCCGCGAACGATGGCTTCGCAGATCTCATCCAGGACGGCCTCGACGAGCTCCGCCGATTCAGTCCGCGACAAGCCGACCTTCCGGTAAACGGCCTCAGCTAGGTCGGCACGCGTAAGTGTCTTTCCCCCCATGCGACCGTCCCATCTGCTCGCAAAAACGTAAATCGATACAGGCAACGGCAGAGCCTAAGTAATTGATCCGGCAAGGTCAAGAACCGAACCGGCGAGTTCGGCACTTACCAGCGGAGCAACACCGCGCCCCAGGTGAAACCTCCACCCATCGCCTCGAGAAGCACGAGGTCGCCCTTCTTGATGCGGCCGTCGGCGACCGCCACCGACAGAGCGAGCGGCACCGAGGCAGCCGAGGTGTTACCGTGTAGATCGACGGTGACCACCACTTTCTCTTCGGCAATCCCGAGCTTCTTGGCGGAAGCGTCAATAATCCGTTTATTGGCCTGATGCGGCACGAACCAGTCGAGGTCCTCGGCCGTTATGCCGGCCTCGCCGAAGGTCGCCTCGATGACATCGGTGATCATGCCGACGGCATGCTTGAACACTTCACGGCCTTCCATCCTGAGATGACCGACTGTTCCCGTGGTCGAAGGGCCGCCGTCGACGAAGAGCTTGTCCTTGTGCACGCCGTCCGAGCGCAGGCTTGCCGCCAAAACGCCGCGATCGGTGATCGCGCCGGCACCGTCTTCCGCTTCGAGAACCAGCGCGCCGGCGCCGTCGCCGAACAGCACGCAGGTCGAGCGATCACTCCAGTCCAGGATGCGTGAGAATGTTTCCGAGCCGATCACCAGGACGCGTTTGGCCAGGCCGCCACGAATATAAAGATCGGCGGTGACAACGGCATAAACGAATCCCGAGCACACAGCCTGCATGTCGAAGGCAAAGCCGTGATGCATGCCGAGCCGGTTCTGGATTTCGACAGCGGTCGCCGGGAACGTGTTGTTGGGCGTCGAGGTCGCCAGGATGATGAGGTCGATATCGGCAGGCCTCATGCCGGCGCTGCCGAGCGCGGCGCGCGCCGCCGCCTCTCCGAGCGAGGCTGTCGTCTCGTCGTCGGCCGCGACGTGGCGCTGGCGGATGCCGGTGCGCTGGACGATCCACTCGTCGGAGGTCTCGACCATGCCTTCGAAGTCGGCATTCTTCATGATGCGGCGGGGCAGCGCGGCAC
The DNA here is from genome assembly GCF_037179585.1 of Mesorhizobium argentiipisi (SeqCode). Taxonomy (NCBI): domain Bacteria; kingdom Pseudomonadati; phylum Pseudomonadota; class Alphaproteobacteria; order Hyphomicrobiales; family Phyllobacteriaceae; genus Mesorhizobium; species Mesorhizobium argentiipisi (SeqCode). The sequence continues at coordinate 93,886 of NZ_JAPYKO010000009.1, read as the reverse complement.
CGTTGCCGCGCACGACTGATCTGATCAAGGCTCTTTCCTATTCCTCGGCGTCGACGGCGACACCGGATTTCCTGTTTGCCTGCGCAGTCGGGTTGCGCGCATGGAACAGATCGAGGTCGGCCTCGATCCGGTCAAGCAAATTGTTGCGTACCATGTCGTAGCCGAGCTCGATGGCGGCCGCGAAGCCATCCGAATCTGCGCCGCCATGGCTCTTCACCACAATACCGTTCAATCCCAGAAAGACGCCGCCGTTGGAGCGACCGACATCCATCTTCTCGCGCAGCCTATCGAAAGCGCCTTTGGCGAAGACATAGCCGATCTTGGCCATGAGCGTGCGGCTCATGGCGGCGCGCAGATAGCCGGCGATCTGCCTTGCGGTGCCTTCGGCCGTCTTGAGTGCGATGTTGCCGGCAAAACCCTCGGTGACCACCACGTCGACCGTGCCCTTGCCGATATCGTCGCCCTCGACGAAGCCGCGATAATTCATCGAGGCCATGTTGGCCTCGCGCAGCATGCGGCCGGCTTCCTTGACCTCTTCCTGGCCCTTGATCTCCTCGACGCCGACATTGAGCAGGCCGACGCTCGGGCGTTCGATGCCGAACACCGAGCGCGCCATGCCGGTGCCCAGAATGGCGAAATCGATAAGCTGATGCGCATCGGCGCCGATGGTGGCGCCGACATCGAGCACGACGCTTTCGCCGCGCGTCGTGGGCCAGAGCGCCGCGATCGCCGGGCGGTCGATGGTGGCCATCGTGCGCAGGCAGAATTTCGACATTGCCATCAGTGCGCCGGTGTTGCCGGCCGAGATGCAGGCCTGCGCGCCGCCGTTCTTGACCGCCTCGACGGCCTTCCACATCGACGACTTCCAGCGCCCGTGGCGCAGGGCCTGGCTCGGCTTGTCGTCCATGCGCACGGCAACCTCGCAATGGACGAACTCGCTCACCTCGCCGAGTTTCGGGAACTTGGTGAGCTCGGGACGCACCACGTCCTCGCGGCCGTAGATGACGAAGCGGATATCAGGACGGCGGATGGCGACGGTCATCAGCGCCGGGATGATCACGCTCGGTCCGTGATCGCCGCCCATGGCATCGATGGAAATCCTGATCACGTAGTATTTTTCTCACGGTTTGCCTGGCTTGCGGCGAACGCCTGCCGAGGTAAGGGGGCTCGCGAAGGTTCGGCGAAAATAGCGGTTTTGCGCCTGCGCACAACCAACTTTTCCAAAAGCCGGGTCACTCTCAGGATTTTCCAAGCAGCGAACGCAGCTTTTTCTGGAATTCGCTTTCCTCAGCTTGGTCGTCGCCGGCGACATCCAGCGAGGCTCCAGGCTTGCGCGGATAGGGGTCGATCGCCAGGCCGAAAAACTGTTCGGCCAGCGCGCCGACGTCGATGGTGTCGCCGGAAAATGTCTCCGGACTGTCCGGTCCGTCGGCGTCGAGGATGATCTCGCCTCCGCTCTCGAAACCCTCGCGCCCAAGCTTCGACTGCTCCGGCAGAAACAGCGCCTCGACAGGCTCGTCGATATGCGCAGTCACCGGCTCCAGGGTGACGATGCAGGCTTGCGTGATGTCGGCCTCGACGCGACCGGTGACCTTGACGCCATTGCGCTTCCAGGAGGCCACAAGCAGTTCGGCACGATAGCTTTCGACCGAAAGCAGGTCGTATTCGGCGGCAAGCGCTTCACGCTGGCGCTCATCGGCCTCGACCAGGACAGGCAGGCCCTTGTGCGGCAGCCGCGCGACATTGGCGGCAAAGGATACCGGGCTGGGCAATTCGGCGTCTTTCATCACGGCCTCCTTCACGCGACGCCGGCGGCCGGGAACGCGGCGGTGCCGGCGATGATCGATTCAGTCGGCTGCGCGGCAAGCTTCTGCGAGGCCTCGCAGACATAGTCCGCCAGAAGCGGCGCCTGCGGCCAGGGACCGGCGTCCGGCCTGACGTTGCGAGCGAGCGCAGCGGCAAGGGCCACCCGATCGTCCTGCTTGAGCGCGTCGTCATAAGCGGCCGTGCGGCCGTAAAACATCTTTGCCAGCTTCTTCATGCGTTTGGGCACGCCGACATCGCTGATGCCGAGCTCGCGCAGCGAATGCTCGACATCGAGGAAGAACTCGTCGATCAGCACTTGTGCGACCTCGGCGGCCACACCTTGCTCGCCATGCAACCGATGCTGGATGAGATACATATGCAGCGACAGCATCTCGAAGCGGCCGAGCGGCGTATCCGGCACATTCCAGTCGGAATAAAGAACCGTTTGCCGCGCCGCCGCCACGATTTGTGCGTAGAGCGCGTCGGTGATAGCGCGATTGGCGTTGCGTTCGCGGCCAAAAAGGCGCTGGAACATTGAGGGCGGTCTCCCGGGGACCTGTTGTTTGATTTGGCCTTGTTGCATCGGCATCGAAGCTGGTTTACCGGTTTTGCGGCCCAGCGCAAGTTGCGGGGATGTGATGGAGAATTGTTGTTGGGTGCGCTGAAATTCAAGTCGTTCTTTGCGCCCGCCCCGGTGGGCGTGGCCTCGCTGCTGGTCGTCGTATCAGCGCTTTCCGCCTGCAATTCGTCCAAGATGTTCGGCGATCTCCATCCAAGCGAGACGCTGACGAAAGGCTATGTCATCGACCAGCAGGCGATCGATTCGGTACCGGTCGGGTCGAGCCGCGAGCAGGTGCTTTTGGCGTTGGGCACGCCGTCGACGACGGCGACCTTCGACAACGAGGCCTTCTATTACATCTCGCAAACGCGCAAGCGCTACGTCGCCTTCGACAACCCCCGCATCGTCGACCAGCACGTGCTTGCGGTCTATTTCGGCGCCGACGGCCGTGTCACCCAGATCGCCAATTACGGTCTCAAGGACGGCAAGGTCTTCGACTTCATTTCGAGGACCACCCCGACCGGCGGCAAGGACCAGAACTTCCTCAGCCAGATCATCAACGGCGCCAGCAAGCTGGCGCCCGGCATCCCCGGCGGCGGTGGCGGCGGCACGCCCTGAGTTCGCTCGCCCGGCAACCTGACTGAACGAAAGACCCCGATCGACGGTCTTTCGTCGCCTGCCGGCGACCGGCCGACTGCGCTTGCCTATGCCCGCATAGCCACGTATGACGCTTTGGCGATTTCCGGGGGGCTGGATATGAGCAACGACGATCGTACCGTACCACAGGGCTGGATGGCGACCGGCACGCCTGACCAACAGACGGTGACGCCGGACTGGCTCGCCGTCGATGCGCCGCCGATCGATGGCGTCACATTCAAGGAAATCAGACCCGTCGCGACTTCCAACGGCTACCTGACCGAGATCTTTCGCGAGGAATGGACTCTCGATCAGTCGCCGATCGGGCAAGTGTTCCAACGCACGATGTATCCGGGCGCGGTGACGGGCTGGCACGCACATGCAGCGACCCTCGACCGCCTGTTCTGCTGCGCCGGCAGCGTGCGAATATCGCTTTTCGACGGACGCAAGGCCTCGCCCAGTTTCGGCACGGTCTGGCACAAGATCGTCGGTGCCCTGCGACCGGCAATCGTCACCATTCCGCCTGGCGTCTGGCACGGTGTCGTCGCCCTCGGACCGGAGACGGCGTTGCTGCTCAACCTCGTCGACAAGGCTTACGCCTATGACGCTCCCGACCATTGGCGCCTGCCGCCGGACACGGAGCAGATCCCCTACAAGCTGGTGTAGCGTGGAACCGGCCGGCCCCCTCACGCTAACCGGACGGCCCGAGCCGCTGGTTTCGGTCGTGATAGCGACGCACAACCGTCCGGCGGTGCTGCATCAGGCGCTGAAGAGCCTCATTCGTCAAACCCTGCAGGACTGGGAAGCCATCGTCATTGGCGACGCGTGCCGGCAGGACACCGCGACCACGATCGCCGCTTTCGGCGACGCCCGCATCTCCTATATCGATCTTCCCGTGAACTTCGGCGAGCAGTCGGGGCCGAACAATATCGGCTTTGCCAGAGCACGCGGCCGTTTCGTTGCCATATTGAACCACGACGATCTCTGGTTTCCCGACCATCTGACGTCCATGACCGGCTGGATCGACGCCACCTGTGCCGACGTGGTGATCGCCCGAGGTGCAGCCATCGAATCGTCCGCGAGCAAAGGCTCCAGGCATATGATCCTCGGGATGGGGCGGAACGGCTTCTACGACCCGGTTACCACAGTCGGATTCGGCTCCGCGCAAATGATCCGGCGGGCGTCGCTGCCGAGGCTTGGGCCATGGCGCCCGGCCAGCCAGTGCGTTTGCGAGAGTTCCCAAGACTGGCTGTTTCGTGCCTGGCGCAAGGGTGCGGTGATTGCGACAATGCCCCATCTGACTGTGCTCATGCTGCATTCGGGAAAGCGCGAAGGCAGCTATGCGCGAGATACGGCGCGCGAGCAGGAAGAACTGATGGACGCGATGAATGCGCCAGACGCGTTGCGCGTCAGGATACTCGGCAACGCCGAGGAACCTGCTCCCCTCAAGCGCTCCCGCTATCTTAAACGCAGGCTTCTGGCCATGTTTGGCATACATCCGCGGGCGCGTTCCTTCCGCCGCCAATATCGCCGCGGCGCGTTCATTGCCATGCTGCGCCAGACACGCGGCTTACCGCCAATGCCCGAGCGAGAACCAGACGCCGACGCGTTGCTGGCCCGCTCTCGCCATCGCCATAGCAGCGAAAGGCCCGAAGCCAGCTGAGTGCCCCACTGGGACGCGGAACGCATGATGTCATGCCGAAAAACAAAGCCCGCGGGATCGCTCCCGCGGGCTTTGGCTGGAATAGCCGCAATCAGCCGTGCGCGAGCACGGCGAGCAGAAGCAGCGCGACGATGTTGGTGATCTTGATCGCCGGGTTGACGGCCGGACCGGCGGTGTCCTTGTAGGGATCGCCGACGGTGTCGCCGGTGACCGAGGCCTTGTGAGCCTCGGAGCCTTTCAGGTGCTTGACGCCGTCCTTGTCGGTGAACCCGTCCTCGAACGACTTCTTGGCGTTGTCCCAGGCGCCGCCGCCGGAGGTCATCGAGATGGCGACGAAGAGACCGTTGACGATGACGCCGAGCAACGAGGCGCCGAGCGCCGCGAAGGCCGAGGCCTTCGAGCCCGAGATCAGGAGCACGCCGAAATAGACGACGAGCGGCGCGAGCACCGGCAGCAGCGACGGGATGATCATTTCCCGGATCGCCGCCCTGGTCAGGATGTCGACGGCGCGCGCGTAGTTCGGCTTGGAGGTGCCGGCCATGATGCCGTTGTCCTCGCGGAACTGCTTGCGCACTTCCTCGACGATGGAGCCGGCGGCGCGGCCGACGGCGGTCATGGCGATACCGCCGAACAGATAGGGGATCAGGCCGCCGAAGATGAGCCCGGCGACGACATACGGGTTGGAGAGATCGAAGGAGATCTCGCCCATGCCCTGGAAGTAGGGGTACTTGTCGCCGTTGGCGGCAAAGAACCTGAGATCGTTCGAGTAGGCCGCGAACAGCACCAGCGCGCCGAGGCCGGCCGAGCCGATGGCATAGCCCTTGGTGACGGCCTTGGTGGTGTTGCCGACGGCGTCGAGCGCATCGGTCGAGTGGCGCACTTCCTTGGGCAGGCCGGCCATTTCGGCGATGCCGCCGGCATTGTCGGTGACGGGGCCAAAGGCGTCGAGCGCCACGATCATGCCGGCAAGGCCGAGCATGGTGGTGACGGCGATCGCGGTGCCGAAGAGACCGCCGAGCTGGTAGGTGGCGATGATGCCGCCGACGATGACGATGGCCGGCAGCGCCGTCGATTCCAGCGAGACCGCTAGGCCCTGGATGACGTTGGTGCCGTGGCCGGTCACCGAAGCCTGGGCGATCGAGTTCACCGGGCGCTTGTTTGTGCCGGTGTAGTATTCGGTGATCACCACGATCAAACCGGTCACCAGCAGGCCGATCAGGCCGCAGATGAACAGGTTCTTGCCGATCACGGCGATGCCCCCGACGGTGCCGACCTCGCCCCAGCCGACCGTGGCGGAGGTGGCGGCGGCGAGACCGATGATCGACAGCAGACCGGTGACGATCAGGCCCTTGTAGAGCGCTCCCATGATCGAGCCGTTGGAACCAAGCTTGACGAAGAAGGTGCCGACGATCGAGGTCAGGATGCAGGCGCCGCAGATGGCGAGCGGATAGAGCATAGCCGCACCCAGCGCGGCTGTGCCACCGAAGAAAATGGCGGCCAGAACCATGGTGGCGACGACGGTCACCGCATAGGTTTCGAAAAGGTCCGCAGCCATGCCGGCGCAGTCGCCGACATTATCGCCGACATTGTCGGCGATGGTGGCCGGATTGCGTGGGTCATCCTCGGGAATGCCGGCCTCGACCTTGCCGACGAGGTCGCCGCCGACATCCGCACCCTTGGTGAAGATACCGCCGCCGAGACGGGCGAAGATCGAGATCAGCGATGCGCCGAAGCCGAGCGAGACCAGCGAGTCGATGACGACCCGGTCATTCGGCTGCAGACCCATCGGGCCGGTCAGGATGGCGTAGTAGATCGAGACGCCGAGCAGCGCCAGGCCCGCGACCAGAAGGCCGGTGATGGCCCCGGACTTGAAGGCGATGTCGAGGCCGGCGGCGAGGCTGTTGGACGCGGCCTGCGCGGTCCGCACATTGGCGCGCACCGAGACATGCATGCCGATGAAGCCGGCGGCGCCCGAAAGCACGGCGCCGATCAGGAAGCCGATCGCGGACGTGATGGAGAGCAGCCACCAGGCAAGCAGAAGCACGACGATGCCGACGACGGCGATGGTGGTGTACTGGCGCGCCAGATAGGCCTGGGCGCCTTCGCGGATGGCCGCGGAGATTTCCTGCATGCGCTGATTGCCCTGATCGGACGCAAGGACCGAACGTGTCGCCCAGATGGCGTACAGAACTGACAGCAAGCCGCAGGCGATGACGGCGGTAATGATGGTCATTGCCGGATTTTCCTCGATTGTTGGCCCAAAAGAACCCCTCCCTGGGCCGTTGGAACGGAGACGGATGCCGCGCACGGATTCCACCCCTTGGCTGGGGTGTATGCGAAACAGGGCTTGGAACGTCAAGATATTGTTCGGTTTTTGCCCGGCTTTCGCCCAAAAGAAGAGGGCAATAAACGTTGTGCCAGCGCGAGCCCGGAATTAGATCGATTGAAATGACGTTGGGGCACCTTTCGCCCAACCCGCAGACGTAGCGTTATTCCGTCCCCTGCCCCATGCGCCGCGCGGCGTAGCGTTCGACCGCCGACAGACCGTCATAGATCAGCACGGCAAGCGCCGCAACGATCAGGCCGCCCTGCAGCACGAAGGCAAGGTTGTTCGAGATCAGGCCGGCGATGATCACCTCGCCCAGCGTCTTGGCGGCTACCGTCGAGCCGATGGTTGCCGTAGCGAGGCTTATGACCACCGAGAGCCGGATGCCGCCGAGGATCACCGGGGCGCTCAGCGGCAGTTCGACCTTCATCAGTCGTTGCCAGCTGGTCATGCCTGCACCCCGCGCCGCTTCCATAACGTTACCGGGCAATGTGGCGAGCGCCGTCAGCGCGTTCTCGAAGATCGGCAGCAGCCCATAGAGGAAGAGCGCGATCAGCGTCGGCTTCTCGCCGAAACCCACGGCTGGCACGGCAAGCGCCAGCACGGCAACAGGCGGGAAGGTTTGGCCGATATTGACCAGGCTGCGCGACAAGGGCAGGAACTCGGCGCCGGCCGGCCTGGTGACCAGGATGGCTAAAGCCACCGCGACGATCGTCGCCGCCACCGTCGCCATCAGCACGATCCGCAAATGCTGCAGGGTCAGCGTCAGCAGGCTGCCCTGGTTGTAGATCGCCGGCGCGCCATTCTCCGTCAGCGGTTTCAGCAGCGGCTCGAACCAGTTCGGGCTGGTAATGAAGACCACCAGCAGCGCCAGGACGGCCAGCCTCAACAGAGCGGGCAGCCAGGCTTTCATTGCGGCCTCGCCGCGCGTTTCACCAGGCCTTCGACGGTGACGCGGCCAATGAGCTTGCCGTCGCCGTCCTTCACCGGCAGTGCGGGGCGGCCCGACCACAAGAGCTCAGCCAGCGCGTCGCGCTGCGTGGCGTCACCGGGGATCGCCTCGCCTTCGGCGCCACCCGGCTCCACGGCATCCCGCACAGGCCCCAGCGACAGCAGCCGGAACGGCCTTTCGCTGGCGCCCACCAACGTCTCGACGAAGCCGTTCGCAGGCCTGGCCAGAATCTCCGCCGGCTTTGCGTATTGCACCAGCTTGCCCGCATCCATGACGGCTATTTTGTCGCCCAGATGCACGGCTTCTTCCATATCGTGGGTAACGAGGATGATGGTGGTGCCGAAGCGCTTCTGGATCGCCAGCAGATCCTCCTGCGCCTTTGTGCGGATGATCGGGTCAAGCGCGCCGAAGGGCTCATCCATCAAAAGCACATTCGGCTCGGCGGCCAAAGCGCGGGCAACGCCGACGCGCTGCTGCTGGCCGCCGGAAAGCTCATGCGGGTAGCGCGGCCCGTAAGCCTGCGGGTCGAGCTGGTAGAGCGTCATCAGCTCGTCGACGCGCGCCTTGATGCGGTCTCGGTCCCAACCGAGCAGCAACGGCACGGTGGCGATGTTCTGCGCTACCGTGCGATGTGGAAACAGGCCATGCCCCTGGATGGCGTAGCCGATGCTACGGCGCAGCTGATAGCCGGGCACCGAGCGGTTGTCGGCGCCGTCGAGCTTGACGACGCCGGCGCTCGGCTCGACCAGCCGGTTGATCATCCTGAGCAGCGTCGTCTTGCCGGATCCCGACGTGCCGACGATGGTCGCGATGGTTCGGGGCTCGATGACCATCGAAACATCATCGACTACCGTTGTGCTTTCATAGCGCTTGGTGATGCCTTCGATTTCGATCATGCCGTTTCGACCGTGCGCTTGGTGGCTGTCATCTCGATGACCGCGTCAAGGATGATCGCCGCGGCAAAGGCCAGCGCCACGGTGGGCAGCGCGCCGAGCAGCACCAGGTCCATCGCCGTCTGGCCGACACCCTGGAAAACGAACACGCCGAAGCCGCCGCCGCCGATCAGCGCGGCAATGGTGGCAAGCCCGATATTCTGCACCAGCACGATGCGGATGCCGGTCAGGATCACCGGAAAGGCGAGCGGAAACTCGACATCGAACAGGCGCTGGCGATCGGTCATGCCCATGCCGCGCGCGGCGTCGTTGGCGGCGCGTGGGACGCCGGCAAGGCCGACCACGGTGTTGGCCACCACCGGCAGCAGCGAGTAGAGGAAGAGCGCGACGAAGGCCGGCGCGGTGCCGATGCCCCTGATGCCGATCGCGGCGGCACCCGGCACATACAGGGCGACCCAGCCGAGCGGCGCGATCAGCAAACCGAAGAGCGCGACCGACGGAATGGTCTGGATGATGTTGAGCACATTGAGCACCCCTGCCCGCAGCTTCTCGACGCGATGGCAAAGGATGCCGAGCGGAATGCCGACGATCACCGCGCCGGCCAGCGAGCCGAGCGCCAGCGTGACGTGCTTGGAAGCTTCGGCCCAGAAACTGTCGGCGCGGCTGGCGTATTCCTTGAGGATGGAAAGACTGTCCCAACGTCCCGAAACGAGCAACGCGGCAATGGCTAAAGCGGCCAGCACGAGCACGCCGACGCGCGCCCAGGGCGACAGGTTGAGCCGGGTCAACACGTCCGCGAGAAGCAAGGTAAAGGCAAAGATCAGCAGCCAGAAACCGGAGGCCGGCGAGACGCGGGCGAAGGTGTTGCCGGCGGGCGTCAGAAAACCGCCGGCAACACCGATCAGGATCGTAAGCGCGACCAGCGCGGCGCCGCTGGCCGCTAGCCTGAGGAAGAGCGGCGTCCTCAGCAGGGCGACGGCGGCGGCGGCGATCACTATCACCAGCAACAGCATGCCAGGCGCGGGCGGCAGCGCTTCGAGGATCGAACGCGCCTGACCCGGCACGATGCGGTTGGCCCGGAACGTCGCGAACGGAGCGAGGAACGCGGCATAAGCCACGATCGCGGCAATGACGACGCCGAGCTTGTCGAGACGGCGGGTCATGACGCGCGTTTGCGCGAGGCGCCCCCCTCTGGCCTGCCGGCCATCTCCCCCTCTAGGGGGGAGATCAGATGTCGCGTGGGTCTTCGCCAATAACCAAGTCTGGAGAAGGGAGCGAGGCGCAGCAACTGCCAATCTCCCCCCTTGAGGGGGAGATGTCCGGCAGGACAGAGGGGGGCGCCTCGCACGGACTTCTCGCTTTTCAAGGCAGGCTTATCTACTTCAAGAAGCCGTTCTTCTTGAGGAAATCCTCCGCCACGCCCTTGGCAGGCTCACCACCTAGCTGCACGCGGCCGTTGAGCTGCTGCAGCGTGGTAAGGTCGAGCTTGGCGAAGACCGGCTTCAGCAGCGTCTCGATCTCGGGATGTTCCTTCAGCACCTTCTCGCGGATGATCGGTGCCGGCTGGTAGACGGGCTGCACGTTCTTGTCGTCTTCGAGCACGACGAGGCCGGAGGGCTGGATGCCGCCATCGGTACCATAGACCATGGCGGCATTGGCGCCGTTGGTCTGGTTGGCGGCGGCCGCTATGGTCGCCGCAGTGTCGCCGCCGGAAAGCGTGATCAGCTGGTCGGGCTTCAACTTGAAGCCATAGGTGGTCTGGAAGGCCGGAAGGGCGGCCGCCGAATTGACGAACTCGGCGGAAGCAGCCAGCACCACCTTGCCGCCGCCCGAGACATATTTGCCGAAGTCCGTCAGGGTGACCAACTTGTTCTCGTCGGCCACTTCCTTGCGCAGCGCGATCGCCCAAGTGTTGTTGGCCGGCGACGGCGACAGCCAGACGATCTTGTTGGCGTCATAGTCGAGTTTCTTGGCGGTTTCGTAAGCCTTGGCGGCATCCTTCCAGACCGGATCGTCGGCCTTCTGGAAGAAGAAGGCGGCATTGCCGGTGTATTCGGGATAGATGTCGATCTCGCCAGCGGTGATCGCCTTGCGCACCACGGGCGTCGCGCCGAGTTGGATGCGATCGGTGGTCTTGATGTTGTTGGCGTTGAGCATGAGCTGGATGATGTTGCCCAGCACCCCACCCTCGGTATCGATCTTCGAGGAGACGACCACCTGGGCGCTGGCCGAGGCCGTGGCAATGCCGAGCGCGATGGCTGCTACGGCGAGCTTTCCAATTGAAAACATTGTGAAATCCCTTGCTATGAACCGATCGATCGGTGGCTGCATATGAGCACGGCTTCAACGGCCAGTCGGGGCATACGGTTTCATAACTAAGGGGTCAGGCGCAATAATTTTGTTCGGCCGGAGCCAGCGCCTGTTTCACCCGACACCATGCGATGCCGACCTAAGGCCGGCTGGCGGCCCGCCCTGTTCTGGGGGATACTTCGAAAGGCGGGCTCGGCGGCCAAAACAGGAGTGTGTCATGGCCAAGCACAAAGTCGGGTACCTCATTGGCAGCCTCGCCAAGGGCTCCATCAACCGCAAGCTTGCGAAGGCTCTCGTCAAACTGGCGCCGCCGGAACTTGAGATGACGGAAATCCCCTTCAAGGACCTGCCGCTCTACAGCTACGACTATGACGCCGCCTTCCCACCTGTCGCCCTGGAGTTCAAGAAAGCCATCGCGTCCGTCCAGGCGGTGCTTTTCGTCACGCCGGAGTACAACCGATCGATCCCCGGCGGTCTGAAGAATGCAATCGACTGGGCCAGCCGGCCCTACGGCAAGAACTCTTTTGCCCGCAAACCTACCGCCGTCATCGGAACATCGCCGGGCGCGATCGCAACCGCCATCGCCCAACAGAGCCTGCGTAGCGTGCTCAGCTTTTGCAACGCGCCCCAGATGAACTCGCCCGAAGCTTACATTCAGTTCAACCCAGGACTGATCACCGAGGATGGCGATGTGACGGTGGCGTCAACAGAGACATTCCTGCGCAATTACATGCAGGAGTTCCACATGTTCATCGCGCGGGTCCTTCAAGTACTCCCGCCGGATGCCTGATGCTGGCCGTTTCGTGCGAACTGTCCGTGCGGCCAGAGGAACCCAGGCCCAGTTTAGAATTTGGGAGCGCCCGCCAGCTTCAACGTGCCGAGCGCGACAAAGCAGAGCAGGACGACCGGGAACACAATCCAGTTCAGCATGGCCCAGCCCCAGGCGTTGTAGATCGCGCCCGACATCAGCGAAGCAAAGGCGACGGAGCCGAACAGGACAAAGTCGTGGAAACCCTGGACCTTGCTCTTCTCGGAGGGCCGATAGCTGGCGGCGACCATTGCGGTTGCGCCGATGAAACCGAAATTCCAGCCGAGCCCGAGCAGGATCAGCGCTGTCCAGAACTGCCACAGCGCCAGGCCGGAAAGCGCCACGGCGCCGCAGCCGATCAATAGGACAAGGCCAGTGGCGACGATGCGCTCGGCACCGAAGCGATGGATCAGTGTACCGGTGAAGAAGCTCGGTCCGAACATAGCCATGACGTGCCAGGAAATGCCAAGCGTGGCATTGTCCTCCGACAGGCCGCAGCCGACCATCGCGAGCGGCGCGCCGGTCATGACGAAGCTCATCAGCGCGTAGCTGCCGACGGTGCAGAACAACGCGGCGACAAAGCGTGGCTGGGTGACGATCTCGATCAGCGGTCGGGCATCGCTTGCGGCGACTTCGGTCACGGCGTTCGCATGGGCGGAAACCCGCAGGAACGACAGGATGAGCGCGCCGACCGCCGCCAACGGCAAGATCGAGGCGAAGGATCCCGCGAACATCACCGGGGCCAGCAATTCGCGCGTGTAGATCACGATCTGCGGTCCGAGAATTGCGGTGATGATGCCGCCGGCCAGCACGAAGGCGATGGCGCGCGCCTTGAACTCCGGCGGCGCATTGTCGGCGGCCGCGAAGCGGAATTGCTGGACGAAAGCGCCGCCGACGCCAATGACGCAGAGGCCGAAGGCGAATAGCCAGAAGCTTGGCTGGAAGAGCGCGAGCGTCGCGACCAGGCCACCGAGCGCAGTGACGATAGTGCCTGTCATGAAGCCGCCGCGATGGCCGAGCCGGCGGATGATGGCGGCGGCCGGCAAGGCTCCCAGCGCCACGCCGATATTGAAACCGGTGACCGGCGCTGTCGCGAGCGACTTGTCTGGACCGAGCAGATATTGCCCGGCAAGCGCGCCCAGCGAAATGGCGATCGGCGCGGCCGAACCGACGATCGCCTGCGCTGCGGCAAGCAGCACCGCCGTGCGACGCCCTTCCCTGCCGGTCTCGGCGACCGCGGCCGTTGCGGTCGTCACGAAGCGTCCTTGCCGCGCCCCTCGCCGCGAACCCGGCGCGAAACGCGATCCAGTACGGCGTTCACCAGCTTCGGCTCGTCTTCCTCGTAAAATGCCTTGGCGATGTCGACATATTCGGAGACGATCACGGCCACCGGCACGTCCTCGCGCTTCATCAATTCATAGACGCCGGCGCGCAGGATGGCGCGCAGCGTCGAATCCAGCCGCGACAGCGGCCAGTCCTCGGTGAGCGCCTGGCGGATGACAGGATCGATGGTCTTCTGGTTCTCGACGACGCCGGTCAGGATGGCGCGGAACCATTGCGCGTCGGCCTCGCGATAGAGCGCGCCGTCGACTTCCTTGCCGAGGCGGAAGGCTTCGTATTCGGCCGTGATCTCGAAGACGCCGCTGCCGGCCACATCCATCTGATAGAGCGCCTGGACGGCGGCAAGACGGGCGGCACCGCGCTTGTTGGCGTGGCGCACCGCACCGGTCGAGGCGGGATCGGTCACGATTGGGCTCCGAATTTCTCTTTGAGCGCGATCATGGTCAGCGCCGCGCGCGCGGCGAAGCCGCCCTTGTCGCCTTCCGTCCTCCTCGCGCGCGCCCATGCCTGCGCGTCGTTCTCGGTCGTCAGGATGCCGTTGCCGATCGCGATCGCCTCCTGCACCGAAAGGTCCATCAGCGCGCGGCTCGATTCATTGGCCACGATATCGAAATGATAGGTGTCGCCACGGACGACGGTGCCGAGCGCAACAAAACCGTCGTAATGCGTGCCGCCTTCGCCCGCGCCATCGAGCGCGAAGGTTATAACGGCCGGTATTTCGAGCGAGCCGGGAACCGTGACCACGTCATAGGTGGCGCCGGCCTCCTCAAGCGCGCCGGTCGCGCCTTCGAGCAGGGCGTCGGCGAGATCATCATGAAAGCGCGCTTCGACAATGAGCAGATGCGCCTTCGCCTTCGGGCGAATGAACGCTTTGCCGTGTTGGGATGTGCCAGCCATAAAAGTCTCCGGGGGGTTGCCGGTGACTTAGGCCGAAGCCGGGTTGACCGCAAGCGGAAGATTGGCGGACCGACACCAACGCTCCATCTCTCGAAGGATTCAGGTCCCGGACAGCGCGATGTTTCGGTACTTTGTTTGGCTAGGCAGGCGAAGCCTCAAGGACCGAAATCGGTGCGCTGGTGTCGATCACTCGCTCGAGCTTCAGCCCTGCGGCCTCGAACAGCCTGGCGTATTGCGCCTCGGTCCGCTCAAGGCCGCCGGTGACCGCGAGCATGACCACATCGATGACCTTGATCTGGGCCGGTTCGTCGCCCGCAGGGACGAGCGTCTCGGCCACGAGCACCCTTCCATGCGTTGGCATAGCCTCGCGGCAACGGCGCAAGATCAACTCCGCGCGTTCATCGTCCCAATCGTGGATCACCTTCTTGATTACATAGACGTCGCCGACGGGGACGCTGTCGAAGAAGTCGCCGACGACGAAGTCGGTGCGCGACGCATCGCTCCCGGCCTCCTGGCGCGCCGCCGCCACTCCGGAGGCGAGATCGAGAAGAACCCCGCTCAAATGCGGATTACGGGCAAGGATGGCCCAGAGAAGCTGTCCATGCCCGCCGCCGACATCGACGACCCGCGTATATCGGCTGAAATCGTAGGCGTCGGCGACCGCCTCGTTGCTGCCTTGGCCCTGGGCAACCATAGCTCGCTGAAACAGGGCAGCCTGTTCCGGGTGGGCCGAAAGCCAATCGAATCTCGGGCTTCCGAACACCTTGTCGAAGGCCGGCTTTCCGGTGCGGACGGAAAACAGAAGCTGCTCGAACGCAAGATAGGCCTCGCCGTTGATCATCCGGATGAAGTCGCGCGGTCCGGGCCGATCGGAACGAAGCGCCCGCGCCGACCTCCGTCAAGGCAAATTGACGAGGGCGAACTTCAGTGAAGATTCCCTCCGGCGCCAGAAGCCGCATGACGCGATAGAGCGGCTCCGCATCCGTCTTCGTGCCGGCTGCCAAATCTTCAACCGACTGCTCGCCGGAGGCCAGAAGATCGGGGATGCCGAGTTCGATGACGACGCGCAGCGCCTGTGACACGGCAAATCCGAAACCCAGCCTCATGACTTGTTGCGACGGGTTGGTCATGGCTTTCCCCTCCGGCCAGTGAAAAGCTTACGAGGGGCGAGAGCAGAAGTGAAGCGGGACGCAGTGTTGAACGACGCGCCCTCACAACCTGCTTTTAGTCAGAGCCCCTCTTTCGCGGCCTCCGCTAGGCGCGCTGCGTAACGCGCCATGGTGTCGATCTCAATGTTGACGCGGTCGCCGGCCTGGCGCTCGCCCCAGGTGGTGACGCTCAGCGAATGATGGATGAGAAGCACGTCGAAGCGGGTGCCTTCGACCTTGTTGACGGTGAGCGAGGTGCCGTCGAGGGCCACCGACCCTTTCGGAGCGATGAACTTCGCCAGATGGCGCGGCGCTTCGAGGGTGAAGCGCACGGCATCGCCCTCCTCCTTGCGCTCGACGATCTCGGCGGTGCCGTCGACATGGCCGGAAACGATATGGCCGCCGAGCTCATCGCCGATCTTCAGTGCCCGTTCCAGATTGATCCGGGTGCCGGATTTCCAGCTCGACGCGGTGGTCAGCCTGAGCGCTTCCTCCCAGGCCTCGACCTCGAACCAGCGCGCGTTGGAGCTATGCTCGGGCAGCGCCGTGACGGTGAGGCAGACGCCGCCGCAGGAAATCGAAGCGCCGATCGCGATCGTTTGTGGATTATAGGCGGTGTCGATGCGCAGGCCGATGCCTTCGGCGAGCGGCTTCACGCTCGCAACCGTACCGACATCAGTCACAATTCCCGTAAACATCAGAGAGCGTCTTTCGTTTCGACCGTGATCTTATCCAAAATCCGGTGCCCACTTTTTGGGCTCATGGTCTTACCCACTCGGCGTAACTGTCCTCGCCGAAGCGCATGTCACGCAGCTTGCGAAATCCAGCCGGGATATGGTCGGCGTCGACGGGCGATGCAATGCCGTCCTCGCCAATGGCGTCCGGGCCTTGGAAGAGGACAATGCGGTCGACAATATCTTCCTCGAGGAAGGCCTTGGCCACCGTGGCTCCGCCTTCAACCAAAACGCTCGCCATGCCAAGCGCGGCAAGGTCTTCGAGCAATTCCGGCAAGGCGACGACGCCATCATAGGTTTCGGTGCCGATGAAGCGCACGCCGGCGCGTTCGAGCGCTGCCCGCCGGTGCGGGTCGGCTTCCAGACATGCGGCGACATAGAGCGGCACGCGGTCGACGCCGGAAACCAGCTTGGACGTCTCCGGCAGCCGGATCTGCCGATCGAGGATGATGCGCGCCGGCGAGCGGTTCTCCAGTCCCGGCAGGCGCACGGTCAGCGCCGGATCATCCTCCAGCACGGTGCCGATGCCGACCAGGATGGCGTCGGACTCGGCGCGCATCAGATAGACATCGCGCCGTGCGATCTCGCCGGTGATGGCAACCTGGCCGGCGCCTTTGCGGCCGATCTTGCCGTCGCTCGAAAGCGCAAGCTTCAGAGTCACTTCCGGGCGTTTTTTCAAAGAACGAGTCAGATAGCCGGCCATCTGCTCGGCGGCCTCGGCGGCCAGCACTTTCTCCACCACCTCGACTCCGGCGGTGCGCAGGATGGCGTAGCCCTTGCCGGAGACGCGCGGATCGGGATCGCTCGCCGCACCGACGACGCGCGCGATGCCGGCATTGACCAGCGCGTTGGCGCAGGGCGGCGTGCGGCCGTGATGGGCGCAAGGCTCCAGAGTAACGTAAGCCGTGGCACCACGCGCGAGCTCGCCGGCTTCGGCCAGCGCCTCGGTCTCGGCATGGGGGCGGCCACCGACCGCCGTCACGCCGGTGCCGACGATCATCGGGCCGGCGCCGTCGTCGCGCACGATGATGGTGCCGACGGAAGGATTGGTCGAAGTGCGGCCGGCATTGCGGCGCGACAGCCTGATGGCCGCGGCCATGAAACGGCGATCAAGGGCCGCCTGCGCGGCCTCGTCCAGTCGCGGTTCCGCCATGATCAGCCGGCGCCCTCTTCGCTTTTTTCCTCGTCGCCCTTCAATTCGCCCAGCAGCTCGTGAAAATCCTTGGCCTCGCGGAAATTGCGATAGACCGAGGCGAAGCGGACATAGGCGACGTCATCCAGTGACTTCAGCGCCTCCATGACCAGCCGGCCGACCTCGCCTGAAGCAATCTCGGTTTCGCCGGAGCTTTCGAGCTGGCGCACGATGCCCGTGACGGCGCGGTCGATGCGCTCAGGATCGACATTGCGCTTGCGCACGGCGATCTCGACGGAGCGCAGCAGCTTGTCACGGTCGAAAGGCACCTTGCGGCCGGACTTCTTGATGACGACGAGGTCGCGCAACTGCACGCGCTCGAAGGTGGTGAAGCGGCCGCCGCAATCGGGGCACACCCGCCGCCTGCGGATCGCCGCGCCGTCCTCAGCGGGACGCGAATCCTTCACCTGCGTATCTTCGGACTGGCAATAGGGACAGCGCATGGAGAGCCTTGGGTTCGCGATTCTCAGATGGCGGAAGGCTTAGTGCCTTTTGCCGTCTTGGCAAAGGAAAGACCTTTTCGCACCTCAGAGATAGCGAGGCGCGAGCAAGATTGCCAGCGCCCCTGCCCGGCCGGCCAACAAGCGTCAGGGCGCGACGTCCTTGGTCGAAAACCCACAGGACGTGCCGAGATTGCGATATGCCCTGGTGAAGCCATCCATCGGGATGCTGGCGACGGCCTGCTTGCCGAAGACAACATCGAGCGAGGTGACCTTGCGCATGGCGCGCAGCAAGGCAAGGCTGGTCTTGGCCTGGTTGTCGACCATCCAGCTGGGGCGACCACCGGCGGCCGCGTTGGAGCTTACGGTCGCGGCGACCTTCACACCGGGGTCGCCGAAGGTCGCGGCGATCTTGTTGCCGGTCGGCAGGGTTTTATTGTCGATAATCAACATGATGGTCGGATACGCATCCGGCGGCAGCGCGTCGCCGGTGGAGATCGACAGGGTCAGAGAGCCCGCATTGCCGTTGCCGTCGAGGAAAGCCGTCGAGGCGGCGCAGGTCTTGTGCGCGTCCTGCCCGGTATCGAGCGTATCGATGATGGTGGTCCACCTGCCGAAGGTATTGGTGGCGGGCAAATCAGCATCCGGCTTCGTTTCGTCCTGGGCCATCACGGCGGAGGTGGCGAAGGCGGCAAGCGAGCCAAGCAAAGCCGCGGCGAGACGGGAAGTACGCATCATCGGATCTCCAATAAGCCGCGCCGCCCAGAGGAGCGGCGCAAGCGCAGGATAAAAGATGACGCGCGGCGCCCGGTCAACCGAGGGCGGGCAGCCGGCAGAAGGATCAACCGAGGTAAGGGTAAAGCGGGAAGCGATCGGTCAGCGCCGTGACCTTGGCCTTCACCGCAGCCTCGACCGCAGCATTGCCGTCATCGGAATTCGCCACCTTCAGACCGTCCAGCACCTCGGCGATCAGCTTGCCGATCTCGCGGAATTCAGCCTGTCCGAAACCGCGCGTGGTGCCGGCCGGCGTGCCGAGCCGTACGCCCGAGGTGACGAACGGCTTTTCCGGATCGAACGGTATGCCGTTCTTGTTGCAGGTGATGTTGGCGCGGCCGAGAGCCGCCTCAGCGCGCTTGCCGGTGGCGTTCTTCGGACGCAGATCGACCAGCATCAAATGATTGTCGGTGCCGCCCGAGACGATATCGAGGCCCGTCTCCTGCAAGCTGGACGCCAGCGCCTTGGCGTTGGCGACGATGCTTTCGGCATAGGCCTTGAAGCTCGGCTTCAGCGCTTCGCCGAGCGCCGCCGCCTTGGCGGCGATCACATGCATCAGCGGCCCGCCCTGTAAGCCCGGGAATACCGCCGAGTTCATCTTCTTGGCGATTTCCTCGTCATTGCACAGGATCATGCCGCCGC
The DNA here is from genome assembly GCF_037179585.1 of Mesorhizobium argentiipisi (SeqCode). NCBI lineage: Bacteria > Pseudomonadati > Pseudomonadota > Alphaproteobacteria > Hyphomicrobiales > Phyllobacteriaceae > Mesorhizobium > Mesorhizobium argentiipisi (SeqCode). The sequence goes on along the minus strand of NZ_JAPYKO010000009.1, from coordinate 74,765 downwards.
GCGGGCCGCGCAGCGACTTGTGGGTCGTCGTGGTCACGACATGGGCGTGGGGCAGCGGCGACGGATGCATGCCGCCGGCGACGAGGCCGGCGATATGCGCCATGTCGACCATGAGATAGGCGCCGATCGAATCGGCGATCTCGCGGAAGCGCTTCCAGTCCCAGATACGCGAATAAGCGGTGCCGCCGGCCAGGATCAGCTTCGGCTTGGTCTCATGCGCGGTCTTCTCGATCGCGTCCATGTCGAGCAGGTGATCGTCCTTGCGCACGCCGTAGGAGACGACCTTGAACCACTTGCCGCTCATATTGACTGGCGAGCCGTGGGTGAGATGGCCACCCGAATTCAGATCGAGGCCCATGAAGGTGTCGCCGGGCTGCAGCAGCGCCAGGAACACCGCCTGGTTCATCTGGCTGCCGGAATTCGGCTGGACATTGGCGAAGTTGCAGCCGAACAGCTTCTTCGCGCGCTCGATGGCCAGTTCCTCGGCCACGTCGACGAACTGGCAGCCCCCATAGTAGCGCTTGCCTGGATAGCCCTCGGCATATTTGTTGGTCATGATCGAGCCCTGCGCTTCGAGCACGGCGCGCGACACGATGTTTTCGGAAGCGATCAGCTCGATCTCATGGCGCTGGCGACCGAGTTCGTTGCGGATGGCGCCGAAGATTTCCGGATCGGCGTCGGCAAGCGTGGTCTCGAAGAAGGATTCGAATTTGCTGGAGGCTGCCGCTGCATTTGACATGGCTTGCTTTCCCTTGGGGCCGGAGGTCTGCGAGGTCGCCGCGCATTAACACAGTTGTTTTCGGGCCGCCACGTTTGCGGCGCGAAATTTGCTGGCCGGTTTGCGCCAAGGCAAGCGCACCCGGTTCTAATCCCTCGGTTCGCGGTGCTTGAGCATCGCTTCGGAGAGGGTGATCTCGGTAACAGCTTGCGCGCCGTGTGGTCGTTGATTTCGCCACGACGAAGCATGGCCTGCAGTTCTGGCCTGAACAAAAAAGACCGCTACGAGAGCGGCCTTTTTCTTCTTAGATCGGATGCTTAAAGCGCGGAGCTGATCTGCAGCTCGCTGGCGCCGTCGAGGCCGTAGATGTCGTCGCGGAACTGCACGACGCCCGGAGCGGTCGACCACGCCGACAGATAGAGGAAATGAACCGGCACTGGGTTGACCACGTTGATCGGCGTGTTCTCGCCGGTCTTGATCGCTGCCTCAAAATGCTGGCGGTCCCAGCCAGGCGTGTCACGCAGGATCCAGGTGACGAGGTCGCGCACGTTCTGGACACGCACGCAGCCTGAGGAATCGAAGCGCATCAGCTTGCCGAACAGGCTCTGCTGCGGCGTGTCGTGCATATAGACGCCGTCCGGGCTCGGGAAGTTGATCTTGACCGAGGCCATGGCGTTGCCGGCGCCGGGATCCTGGCGGAAACGGTATTTCGCGGCGTCGTCCGTCGACCAGTCGATGGTCATCGGATCGACCTCGCTGCCGTCCGGCGCGAACAGGCGGATGTGGCTGTCCTTGAGGTAGTTCGGGTCCTTCCGCATCAGCGGAATGATGTCCTTGCGCACGATCGAAACCGGCGCGTTCCAGTACGGATTGACGATGATCTCGTTGATCTTCGAGTTCACGATCGGCGTCTGGCGGTCGATCTTGCCGACGATCGCGGTGTGGCGCAGCACGACACGGTCGTTCTCGACCGCTTCGACCTGGGCGCCAGGAATGTCGACCAGCACGTAGCGGTCACCCAGCGTACCGGCCTTTTCCTTCAGGCGCTGCAGGTTGGTCTGCAACTGGCCGAGCCGGACCTGCGCCGACACGTTCATGGCGGCGTAGGTGTATTTGCCCATGGCGCCGTCGGCCGGCAGGCCGTGACGGAGCTGGAAGCGCTTGACCGCCGAGTCGACATAGGAATCGAAGGCCGTCGAAATGCCGGCGCTTTGCGGCAGGTCGCCCGAGACCATCAGGCGCTTGCGCAGCGGGACGACATCCGGATCGTCGTCGCCGAGCTGCAATTTCTTGGTCGCCGGAACCTGTTCCCAGCCGCCTTGGGAGACGATGTTCTGGTACTGCGCCACCGCCTGCTCGGTGAAGGCGACCGTCTGCTGGCTGAAGATCGGCAGCGTCGAGGCGACCTTGTTGGTGTCGTTGCCGCGGGCGTCGAATTGGTCGTCCCAGTTGCCGCGGGTAGAGGATTTCAGGATGTCCCCGATCACGTCCTGGGCGCTCGCATGGCCGGCGACTACTGCGGCGGCGAGCGCGGAGGCTCCGGTAAGGAAGAAACGGCGGCTGGTTCTCATGGCAGACATTCTTTGCTTAATCGCTCTCGCTCAATCGCTTGCCGGGCGGCTTGTCCGCACTCTAGGGGTAGCAAACTTAACAATTCGCCAACCATGACCCGTATGGTCGGCCGCCAGAAACGCGCCGCCGTAACGCAGGTTCCAAGGAGCACAGGGCATAGGCCCGCATCACCCGCAATCGGCATTGACCGCGATTATGGCGGCAACGTGGCCCTGGCCGGCGATTTGCATGCGGCGCACTGTGAAGAAATCATAGCGATGCCTTTTTGCATCGCAGCGACATCGTCGTGCCCTTGTGAAGTCTGCGCCCTCCCCGTCAGGCGCGAAACTTCAATGCGTGCGGAGCGACGGTCAAACTCCCGCAGATGCCCGCCGTCGAAAAAGAAAGAACCGGCGCGCTTCGGCGCCGGCCCATCTTCTTTCCCCCGAGGCCGTGCTTCTTCGGCGCGGCTTTCCCGTCCCAGTTCCGTAGCACTTACATCCGGTAAGCGATCGTGTCGTTCCAGAAGCGATCCAGGCGCTGCAGCGCGCGGTTCATCTGCTTGAACTCGTCGGTGTTGATGCCGCCGACCGCCTCGATCGAGCCGACGTGGCGCTCGTAGAGGCCGGCGACGACGTCGGCCACCTCGTTGCCCTTCGGCGTCAGCGAGACGCGGACCGAACGGCGGTCGATACGCGAGCGCTGGTGGTTGATGAAGCCGAGGTCCACCAGCTTCTTCAGATTGTAGGAGACGTTCGAGCCGAGATAGTAGCCGCGCGAACGCAGCTCGCCGGCGGTCAGCTCGGAGTTGCCGATGTTGAAGAGCAGCAGCGCCTGGATGGCGTTGATGTCGGAACGGCCGTTGCGGTCGAACTCGTCCTTGATCACGTCAAGCAGGCGGCGGTGCAGACGCTCCACCAGCTGCAGCGATTCCATGTAAAGCGAGCGGATAGCCTCGCGGCGATCGTCGGATACGTTTGCGGTCTTCGCCGCCGGACGCGAATTGATCATTGTCTTTGCCTCTCGTTTGTCGCCTTGGTGATTTTTTGTTTTTCACCTTGATCGCGACACTATCGAATACTCATAAAATTCGACTTAAACGCCAGGGCTAACAAGAGCTTACCGGTAAGAGGTTTCGGAAGACGCTTAACGATCGGTCACCCGAGCAAGAACAATTAACCTAAAGATTTAGCCAATGGATTTTGCGGTGAAAACGGGCTGCGAAACCGGCCCTGAAGGCCGGCCCTCGGCCGGCTTTATGGGTGGAGCATGATGTCATCCGAAAACCGCGTCACACTTTTCGGCATCATGCTCATTGGCGAAGTCGGCGCTTCTGCAGCCAGATGGTGACGCGAAAGACGATGTAGAGCAAGGCCACGCAGGCGTGCGAGATCACGATCAGCAGGCGGTGGCCGAAGAGATCGGGAAAGCCGGCATACATCACCGTCTCGGTCACCGCGCAGATGAACCAGATCACCGGTCCCCAGGACGCCAGCATCCAGAGGCCGGCGGCCGCGAAAGGAAAGAACACTGCGAGCATGGCCGCCGCCACCTGCCAGTGCACCGGCATCAGGTCGAAGCGCCACAGCTCACCCGGATAGATGCCGATCAGGCGGATCCAGTAGAGAATACCGAACAAGAGGCAGTAGCCGGCGATGACGCGCTGGAACCAGGCGAAGATGACCTCGGTGGTCGAGGGTTGCAGCACCACGCGCCTGGAGGTGACCTCGCTCACAGGGCGAGTTCCTTATCACCGAGCGGCGCGAAATAGGCGTCGATGTCGGCCTTTCGAACCTCATCCAGTTCTGCCGGCCGCCAGGCGGGCGTCGAGCCCTTGTCGATGATTGCGACACGGATGCCTTCGTAGAAATCATGGCCGGCCAGCATGCGGTTGAGGATTCGAAATTCCATCTTCATGCATTCATCCATCGACAGCGTCGATCCTGCGCTGATCTGGCGCCAGGCGACGTGGAGGCTGGTCGGCGAGCGGGCTTTCAGCGTCGCCAGCGTCTTTGCGGCAAAAGGATCTTCGGCCCCTGCCCGCTCCAGGCTGTCGATGGTGCCGGCGAGCGAGCTCTGCGAAAAATGGCGCGCGATCGCCTCCAGGTCCTGGCGGTCGGTCTCGCGTTTGGCCGGCACGAAGAAATCGCGCAGCTCCGCATTGGCGTCGCCGCTCGTCGCCAATTCGTCGAGCAGGCCCGCCTGGTCCTCAGCCTTGATGGTATGGGTGGCGAGCCCCGACCACAGCGCGTCGCCATAGCGGATGCGGTTTCCCGTCAGTCCGAGATACATGCCGAAAGAGCCGCCCAGGTCCGGCAGCAAGTGGCTGGCGCCGACATCGGGGAAGAAGCCGATGCCGACCTCCGGCATGGCGAACTGCGCGTTCTCGGTCAGCACCCGATGCGAGCCGTGGAAAGAGATGCCGACGCCGCCGCCCATGACGATACCGTCGATCAGCGCGACATAAGGTTTCTTGAAACGGGCGATGCGGGCGTTGAGCCGGTACTCGTCGGCGAAGAAGTCGACGGGCGGCTTGCCGGCCCGGCCGGCCTCATAGATGTGCAGGATATCGCCGCCGGCGGAAAACGCCCTGCCCTCGGCCTTGACGACGACGACCCCGATGCCCGGATCCTGTTCCCAGGCGTCCAGCGCCTTGCCGAGCGCCTTGACCATGTTGTGCGTGACGGCGTTGAGCGCTTTCGGCCGGGTCAATGTGACCACGCCCGCTCTGCCCAGCCGCTCGAAGCGGATCTCGTCGCCTCCGCCAAAATCCATCACCAGGAAATCTCTCTCTCCGTCCGCCGGGGGAGAGAAGTGCTAAAGGCGGCATGCGGACGCGTCAATGGTGGCGCTCCTTGCGCTGGCGGGCGGCCACGCCAGATGTTAGGTAACCGGCAAAGCACTGCGCCCGCATCCGACCGGTTTCGAGCAGATCGACATGCCTGGAATTTCCCGCTTCGTGGTTGGATTGGTCGGTCTCCTGTGTCTGGGACTGCCCCTCCGCGCCGCGACAATCGCCGAGCTCTACCAGGCGCAAACGATCGCCACCGGCACCGGAGAGGTAAACCGGCAGATCGGCTTCAAGGATTGCCTTGACAAGGTCCTGGTCAAGGTGTCGGGCGACCAGCGGCTGACGCAGAAGGCGGAGATGCTGGCGCTGCGCGACAAGGCAGCCGACTTCGTCCAGTCCTTCCGCTATCACGACCGGCTCGAAGGCATTCCGATCCATGACGAGCAAGGCACGCATGACAGGCCGCAGGATCTGACCTGCATCTACAAGCCAGCCGTCGTCGACAAGCTCCTGGCGCAGCTCGGCAGCAGGCCCTGGCTCGGCGAACGGCCGCCGATCGCCGTCTTCATGACCGCCGAGCAGGGCTCGCGACATTTTATGCTGACGCTAGACGAGCAGCGCGGCGACGCGATGCGCGAATCCTTCGCCAATGCTGCCGGTCCGCTGCTGATGCGCGTCACCTTTCCAAAGACCGGGCAGCTTGGCGGCCTGGATGAAAAGGCCCTTTCCGCGGCCGATATGGCAAGACTCGACAAGCTTGCGAGAAAAGCGGGAGCGGCCCGGGCGCTCGCCGGCAGCATCGTGTGGAGCGACAAGGACCTTGGCTGGATCGCCGACTGGCGGATGGCCGATCGCGGCAAGACCTATCGCTGGCAGGCGCGCGGCGTCAGCTTCGACGAGGCGTTCCGTGTGGCGATCAGGGGCGCTGCGCAGATCCTGTCGGGGCACGGGCAGCCCTGACAGCATTTCCTCGCCCCCATGAAATGGGGAGAGGTGGCTCGTTCGCGCTTCGACGCTGGCACAATCGTGTCGCATTGGTCAGCAGCGGAGACGCGTGGTAAAAGCCGCCGCAAAAGAGAGTTTCGGCGATGAACAGATTCACTCCCGCAAAGCCCGCCGGCGCGCGCAGCGTCGACGAGATCACCGGCAGCCGGCGGCTGCGGCGCATGCGCAAGGCCGACTGGTCGCGACGGCTGGTGCAGGAGAACCAGCTTTCGGTGAACGACCTGATCTGGCCGATCTTCGTCATCGACGGCAAGAACGCGCGCGAGCCGATCGCCGCGATGCCGGACGTCTATCGCCTGTCCGTCGACCTCGCGGTGAAGGAAGCCGAGCGCGCGGCCAAGCTGGGCATCCCGGCCATCGCCACCTTCCCCAATGTCGAGCTTGCACTGCGCGACCAGACGGGATCGCACATCCTCGACCCGGACAATGTCATCAACCGCGCCACGCGCGCCATCAAGGACGCGGTGCCCGAGATCGGCATCATCACGGATGCCGCGCTCGATCCATTCACCAGCCACGGCCATGACGGCATCCTGCGCGACGGCATCATCGTCAATGACGAGACGGTGGAGCAGGTCGCCGCCGCGGCCGTCATCCAGGCCGCCGCCGGCGCCGATATCATCGCGCCGTCGGACATGATGGACGGACGCATCGGCGCGATCCGCGACGCGCTCGACGCCAACGGCTTCCAGGACGTGGCGATCATGTCCTATGCGACTAAATTCGCCTCGGCCTTCTACGGCCCCTATCGCGAGGCGGTCGGCACCGCCGGCCTGCTCAAGGGCGACAAGAAGACCTACTACATCGACCACGCCAACTCCGACGAAGCGGTGCGCGAGGCCGAGCAGGACCTCGCCGAAGGCGCCGACATGCTGATGGTGAAGCCCGGCCTGCCCTATCTCGACATCATCCGCCGGCTGAAGGACGAGCTGCAGATGCCGACCTTCGCCTACCAGGTGTCGGGCGAATATTCGATGATCAAGGCAGCAGCCGCCAATGGCTGGATCGACGGCGAAAAGGCGATGCTGGAATCGCTGCTTGCGCTGAAGCGAGCCGGTTGCGACGGCGTGCTGACTTATTTTGCGCCGTTGGTGGCGCAGATGCTGAAGGGCTAGGCCTCCCTCTCCGACTGATCTGATACCTTTGCTGGATGACCGGCAGGCCCATCTGCCGGGCGAATTTTGTTCGCCCGAAGAATACCGATTGCAAAATGCAATCAGTTAAGCTATTCCGCTTGCATATTGCAACTGATCGGGAGGAAACCGTGTCCAAACTCCGTGTTAATTGCTTTACGCTCTCGCTCGACGGCTACGGCGCTGGCCCCGACCAAAGCTTCGAGATACCCTTGGGCGTCGGTGGCGAAAATCTGCACAAATGGATGATCAAGACCCGCTCCTTCCACCAGATGATCGGCAAGGATGGCGGGACCACGGATACAGATAACGAGTTTGCCGTGCGCAGTTTTGAGAATGTCGGCGCTTGGATCCTCGGCCGCAACATGTTCGCGCCGAGCCGCGGCGAATGGCCGGACGACAACTGGAAAGGTTGGTGGGGCGCCAACCCACCCTATCACGTGCCGACCTTTATTCTGACGCATCACAAGCGCGCGCCGATCGAGATGGAAGGCGGCACGATTTTCTATTTCGTCACCGACGGCATCCATTCGGCGCTCGAACAGGCGAAGGCGGCGGCCGGCGGCAAGGATGTGCGGGTCGGCGGCGGCGTTTCGACCGTCCGTCAATATCTGCAGGAGAGCTTGATCGATGAGATGCATCTGGCTGTCTCGCCGCTTCTGCTCGGCTCGGGCGAGCATCTGTTCGCCGGGCTCGACATGCTGAAGCTGGGATATCGTTGCACCGGGCAGGTGGCGACCGCCGATGCGACGCATGTGATGATCGGGCGGGCGTAGTTACAGCTTTTTCTCCCCGTCACTATACGGGGAGAAATGCCCGGCAGGGCAATGAGGGGCAGCGCTGCCGGTCGCAGATTGGTGATAAGCTATCGATGGCGAATTAGGGGCCAACCACCCGCGCCGCGCCGCCCCTCATCCGCCCTTCGGGCACCTTCTCCCCGTGGAACGGGGAGAAGGAAAAATGGCGCTCAATACTTCTCCGGCACATAGAGTTCGCGCGGCAGGACCTGACGTTCATATTCCGGGTTGAAGACACGCTCCGGCAGCGTGATATCCTCATGCGGTACCTCCTCATAGGGCATCTGCTGCAACAGATGGTCGATGCAGTTCAGCCGCGCCCGCTTCTTGTCGTTGCCCTCGACGATGAACCAGGGAGCTTCCGGAATATTGGTGCGGGCGAAGGTCTCTTCCTTGGCCTTGGTGTACTGCTCCCAGCGCACGCGCGACTGCAGGTCCATGGGCGAGAGCTTCCACTGCTTCATCGGATCGTGGATGCGCATCAGGAAGCGCATCTGCTGCTCCTCGTCGGTGATCGAGAACCAGTATTTCACCAGCGTGATGCCGGAACGAACCAGCATGCGCTCGAATTCCGGCACGTCGCGGAAGAACTCCTCGACCTGATCCGGCGAGGCAAAGCCCATCACGCGCTCGACGCCGGAGCGGTTGTACCAGGAGCGGTCGAACAGCACGATCTCGCCGCCTGCCGGCAGATGCGGCACATAGCGCTGGAAATACCATTGCGACTTCTCACGCTCGGTCGGCGCCGGCAACGCCACGACGCGCGCGATGCGCGGATTGAGCCGCTGCGTGATGCGCTTGATGACGCCGCCCTTGCCGGCGGAGTCACGGCCCTCGAAGACCACCACCAGCTTCTTCTTGTGGTAGGCGACCCAGGACTGCAGCTTGATCAGTTCCGACTGCAGCCTTAGCAGCTCTCGGAAATAGGTCATGCGCTCCATGGAAGGCGGATGCGACTTCTTGTAGATTTTGGCGATCTCGAGCGAGAGCGCCGGTTCGGAAATCTCCAGCTCATAGTCCTCGTCGAGCGTGTCCTCGAGTTCGGCTTCGAGCCAGTCCTTCGCCCCGGAATTCGGTTTCAATTCATTCATCGCGCAACTCCGTCCTGCCTGTCAGCCATCATCGCTTCGGAATGCCGCGCCGGCTCCGGACGGACATTCCTTAAGCCGACTGAGATACAGAGGCGCAATGACGGTTTTATTGCAATCGACCGGTAGCGAGGTCGATATAGCAGATATGTGATCGACCCGTATCGATAGCGGGGCGACAAGCGGCGGAATTGTCCTACAAATCCCCTCGCCTCTTTCCGGCGCTCGCCACGGCGCTTTTTCAAAACAAATTGCGAGGACCGACATGGAATACCGCACGCTGGGCCGATCCGGCTTGAAAGTCTCGACATTGACGCTTGGCACCATGACCTTCGGCGGCGCCGGTCCGTTCGCCGCCGTCGGCAATTCCGACCTCGCGGAGGCCAAGCGCATCATCGACACCTGCATCGATGCCGGCATCAACCTCATCGATACCGCCAATGTCTATTCCAATGGCCTGTCGGAAGAGATCATCGGCGAGGCGCTTGGCGGCAAGCGCAAGAACGACGTGCTGATCGCGTCCAAGGCGCGCATGCGCATCGGTAGCGGCCCGAATGACGAGGGTCTGTCGCGACACCATCTCATCCGTGAATGCGAAAAGAGCCTGAAGCGGCTCAGGACCGATGTCATCGACGTCTATTTCGTCCATCAATGGGACGGGCTCACCCCGGTCGAGGAGACGATCGCGGCGCTCGACACCTTGGTCAACCAGGGCAAGATCCGTTACATCGGCTGCTCCAACTGGTCGGGCTGGCAGGTGATGAAGGCGCTTGCCGTCAGCGACAGCCGCCATCAGGCCCGGTTCGTCACCCAGCAGATCCATTACACGCTGGAAGCGCGCGAAGCCGAATATGAATTGCTGCCGATCTCGGTCGACCAAGGCCTCGGCGTGCTGGTCTGGAGCCCGCTGGCGGGCGGACTGCTCTCCGGCAAATACCATCGCGATAGCCCGACCGCGCGCCAGATCGGCGGCTGGACGGAACCGCCGATCCGCGACGAGGATCGTCTGTGGCGAATCGTCGACGTACTCAACGACATCGGCAAGGCACGCGGCGTCTCAGGAGCGCAGGTGGCGCTTGCCTGGCTGCTCGGCCGTCCGGCTGTAAGCTCGCTGGTGATTGGCGCCCGCAACGAGGCGCAGCTCAAGGACAATCTCGCCGCGGCCAGCCTGTCGCTCAGCGAAGAGGAGCGACAGAGCCTCGATGAGGTCAGCCGGCCGCCGGTGCTTTATCCCTACTGGCACCAGCATTTCACCGCCAGGGACCGTTTCGGGCCTGCCGACAAGGTGCTCGACCGCTCTCACGCTTAAAACGCTCAGCCAGCGATAAAGCGCCAGACTTCCGGGTCGGGCTTAAGCTGCCCGCTCAGCACGAAATATTTATAGAGGACGAGCAGTGAAATCGCCTGCTCGTCCTGTTCATTGCTGAATTTGCGGCAATAGTCGTTGGCGGCGGCGGTTATCCGCCCCGCCTCGGCCGGGTGTTTTTCGAAATAGGCCACCTTGTCGACCAGGTCGGAGAAATCCGGCTGCAGCGGCACATAGTGAACGTTGGGCTCGACCTGGGCTTCCGCAAACCAGGTTTCGTAGGTCGGTTCCGGCATCAGGCAGAGCGAATTGGAGCTCATGATCCATTTCAGATTCGTCGCGACATCATTGCCCTCCAGCGAGACGATGTAGCGGTAGCGCCGCTGCTGCTCGATGTTCAGGTACGGCTTGCGGTATCCGTCGGGCGCGTCGGCCCTGTGGGAACCCGCATCGCAAATCGGCAGGTTGGCGGCCTTTTCCACGAAGCGGGTGCGAAGCGGATTGTTGAGATGACCGCGCCAGACCACCATCGGGCGCTTGTCGGCGAAAGAAAGCTCGTCGGGCGGCATGTAGAAGTGACGGAACTTGTTCAGCTTCATCAGCACGCCGTTGGCATTGTCGTCGCCGATGGGCCGGTCCTTGACGATCCTCGGGAGCTCCGGAACGCCGACGACGTCGCCGAACTCGAAATCGATCAGCAGGCCGGGATCGAAATAGCGGGCGAATTCCTTGAGGTCATAATAATACATGCTGGAAGAGGTCGGCAGCTTGCCGACGGCTATGGCGTCGAGGCTGGGCACGAACGGCTCTTCCAGCTTGTTGTAATAGTTCAGTCGCTCGCGAACCGTCTTGCCCGAAAGCCTAGCTTGCTCGAGCCGGCTGGCCAGACGGCCGCGAAACAGGGATTGCGGTGAGCGGTCACGCGCGAAATTGCGCGCGTAGTAGAACAGCTTTGCGGCGGTTCGAGAGAATGTGGCCATGCGTCCGGGAGTTCAGCAAGATGGTCAATGGTAGTCGGCCTTCATCCCCCCTCGTCTCCTACAGCATTCTCCCGGCCATGTTGCAAGCCTGCTAATGCGATTGGCCACAGGACAACTTACGCCGCGACGACGGCGAACCCTCTGGCGCGCAATCCGCGCCGGTCGTCATGCAAGGAACTGACAAGCCGATCGCGACTGCCGGCGATGTGAGCGGCAAGCAGCCGCGCCGCTTCCTCGGCATCGCCGCGCTTGACGGCGGCAAGGATAGCGTGGTGCTCGGCCCAGGCGCGGCCGAGCGCCTTCTCATCGCGCACCTCCAGCCAGCGCGCGCGTGACAGTCTCGTCATCGCATCGCGAACGGCCCTGAGCAGAAACTCGTTGCCGGAAAGCCTCGCCAATTCGATGTGGAAATCCAGGCCGACGCGATGCCATTCCTCGCGCGGCGTCTCGGCATCGCAGGAATCGAGCATCGCCGCGATCACGTCGATCCCGCTACGGTCTTCGAGCGCCGCCGTCAGGCGAACCGCAGCGACCTCGACCGCCTCGCGGTAGACGGCGATCTGCCCGAGTTCGGCGAGGTTGATCGGCGCTACCGTCCAACCGCGGCCGTCGCGGGCGATCAGTCCTTCCGTTTCCAGGCGCAGCAGCGCCGCCCGCACCGGCGTGCGCGAAGCGCCGAACCGGCTCTCGATCCAGCGCTCGGTCAAACGCTCACCCGGGCCGATCTCCAGCCCAAGGATCATCTCGCGAAGCTGCCTTTCGACATTCTGCATCTGCGACATTTGTCGTCCCACTTTCTAAAGCCGCATTGACAGCGGCAAGTGTCAGGTCCATGACCGATACCAGCTTGGTATCCCAAATTGGTATCCGCAACAACCCCAGCATTGGCACGCGTGACATGACGCCCAACGAATCCGAACAGAGCGGCTTCAACATCCATTGGCGGCGCAACCTCGCCGTCTGCTTCGCCGGCTCGTTCAGCACGCTTATCGCCATGACGCTGCTGCTGCCGTTCCTGCCGCTTTACGTCGAGCAGCTCGGCGCCGAGGGCCACGCCGCGATCGTGCAGTGGTCGGGCATCGCCTATGGCGCGACCTTCTTCGCGGCCGCGCTGGTCGCGCCCTTGTGGGGACGGCTTGGCGACCGCTATGGCCGCAAGCTGATGCTGGTGCGCGCTTCGTTCGGCATGGCGATCTGCATGTCGCTGACCGGCATGGTTGAGAGCGTCTGGCAACTGGTGCTGCTTCGGCTGCTGATCGGCTTTGCCGGCGGCTATTCCTCGGGCTCGACGATCCTGGTGGCGATGCAGACGCCCAAGGGGCGCTCGGGCTGGGCGCTGGGCGTGCTGGCGGCGGGCATCACGGCGGGCTCGCTGGTCGGACCGCTGCTCGGCGGCCTGCTGCCGCCGCTGATCGGCATTCGCGCGACCTTCCTGCTCTCGGGCGGCGTCATCTTCCTGGCGTTCCTGGCGACGACTTTCCTGATCAAGGAGAATCCGCCGGCGCCGAAGCCCGCCTCGACGGCGAAGCCGAAAAGCGGCTGGTCGCAGATCCCCGACAAGCGGCCGATCGTCGCCATGCTGGCCACCGGCATGCTGCTCGCCTTCGCCACCATGTCGATCGAGCCGATCATCACCGTCTATGTGCAGCAGCTCGTCGAGGACCAGAGCAAGGTGACCATGGTCGCAGGCGTCGTCATGTCCGCGGCGGCGCTCGGCACTATCCTGTCCTCGTCCTGGCTGGGGAAACTCGCCGACCGCGTCGGTCACTGGAACGTCGTGGTCGGTGCGCTGGCGGTCTCGGCATTGCTGCTCATTCCGCAAGCCTACGTCACCAATGGCTGGCAGTTGATCGGCCTGCGCTTTCTGATGGGCCTGGCGCTGGGCGGACTGTTGCCCTGCATCACCAGCGTGATCCGCCACAACATCCCCGACGGGATCGGCGGCAATGTGCTTGGCCTGGCGATCTCGGCGCAATATGTCGGTCAGGTCGCGGGGCCGCTATCTGGCGGCTTCGCCGGCGGGCATTTCGGCATGCGCTCGGTGTTCCTGGGCACAGCTGTGCTGATGGCGCTCGGCGCGGTCTACAACTGGACTGTCCAGTCGCGCCGGGCGAGGCATATGCTGCTCGAAGCCGGCGAATCCTAACCGGCGCCTCACCTGACCGTGGCATGGAGCATCCAGGATGAGCCTTACCGGGCAAGCATCAGACGACGGGAACCGCCTCCTCGTTCTGGCAGGCGGTCTCGTTGGCGCGGCCGGCGTGGCGCTGTCGGCGACGGCCGCGCATGGCGGCGGCGCCTTCACCGGCACGGCGGCCAATTTCCTGCTGATGCATGCGCCGGCATTCCTTGCCATCGGCCTTGCCGGCGGCAACTGCTGCCTCAGGATCGCCAGCCTCGTCCTGCTCGCGGGCCTGCTTCTGTTCTGCGGCGATCTGCTCGCCCGCGACTTTCTCGGCTCGCGGCTGTTCCCGATGTCCGCTCCGATCGGCGGCACACTTTTGATTGCCGGCTGGGTAGCGATCGCCGTCTCGGCGCTATGGCGTCCTCGACCGTAGGTATTTCCGGCGACTGTTTTTAATCGGCGCGCCGCTTGCGCTTGCGCGCAGGCAGGCCGTTGGCGCGGCGCCGCTCGGGCTGCTCGGTTCCGCGCGTGATGCCCCAATAGTTGCGGTAGATGTCCTGAAACAGATGACCAATCGGATGCATGACTGCTTCTCCTCAAGTTGAATCGATCCAATACATGGATGCGGAAAATGGCTCCGGTTCAGCCGGGCTTGCGCTCCACGAGGAAGCGCAGCTCGCGGCGCCAGGGACCCGCTCTTCCGCGCCGCTTCTGGTTAACGGCGGCCGAGGCGATGCCCCAGTCGTTGCGGTAGATGTCCTCGAACAAATAACTCACCGGATGCATGGCACCTTCCTGTGGGACCGCTCCATCAAAAAGTGGATGACTTGGATCGATTCAAATGTAGGTCTTAATCACGCCACGTCAAGCGGAATTTGAATCGATCCAACAAAAATGTTAGATAACCGGCAACAATTCGCCGGTCATGTTCTTTCCGTGACCGGATTCGGAGGAACGACATGGCATCACTCCTCGAAGGCCAGGCAAGACCGATCAGGCTGGCCGACATCGCCAGGGCCGCCGGCGTCTCGCATGGTACGGCCTCGAACGTTTTCAGCCGCCCCGAGATCGTGCGCGCCGAAGTGCGCGAGCGGGTCAAGGCGGTGGCGGAACAGATGGGTTATGCCGGTCCGGACCCGAAAGGCCGACTGCTGCGCGCCGGCAAGGTCAACGCGATCGGCGTCGCCACCACCGAGCCCCTCTCCTACTTTTTCGACGATCCATTCGCCCGCGTGATGATGGCCGGCATTTCCGAAGCCTGCGACGCCACCGGCGCGGGCATCGCGCTGGTGTCTGCCGCCAATCAGGAAAAGCTCGCCTGGAACGTCCAGAGCGCGCTTGTCGACGGTTTTATACTGTTCTGCATCGAAGGCGGCTCGCGTCTTGTCGACCTGACACGCGAGCGCAGGTTGCCCTTCGTCGCGCTGGAACTCGGTTTCCAGGACGAGACCGTGTCGGCCATCGGCGTCGACAATGTCGCAGGCGCGCGGCTCGCGGCGCGCCATCTCGCCGAGTTCGGTCATCGCCGCTTTGCCGTGCTGTCGCTCGGCTTCGCCGACAATCGCACCGGCTTCGTGACGCCGGAGGTGGTTCGCAGCGCCGTCTATACCGGCACGCGCGATCGCCTTGCCGGCTATTTCGAGGAGCTTTCGGGCTTCGGTATCGATACGGCGAAAATCCCGGTCTATGAGACCGAGAACGAGGAAAAAAGCACCAGGGCCGGCCTCGAGGCGATCTTCGCCAGGGGCGAACCGCCGACCGCGATCCTGGCGATGTCGGACCGCATGGCCCTGATCGCCATCGACTGGCTGAGAGCAAGGGGCTTGGCAGTGCCCGACGATGTTTCCATTGTCGGTTTCGACGGTGTGCCGGACGGCGCGCTGTCCACGCCGCCGCTGACGACGATCGCCCAGCCGATCACCGAGATCGGCCGCCGCGCCGCGCGCATGATCCTCGATCATGACGGCGCCGTGCGGCGCGAGACGATGGGGGTCGAGTTCGTCGTCAGAGGCTCGACCGGTCCGGCTCCGAAAGTCTGAGCAGGCTCAGGCGATTACGTGGGCTGCGTCAGTAACCGCCCACCCTCGCCGGCACTGGGTGCGCGCCGAATGGCGCACGCGCGGGCTCCTCGCGCACATGCTTGGCGCGGGACGGGCCGAGGCCGGCAAGCCATTCGAGATAGAGCGCAAGCGCGAGCTGCATGGCGATGCCGGCTGCGATCAGCAACGTATCGTAGGCCAGGCCTCCCGGATTGATCAGCTTCAGCACCTGCGCCGCCATGGCAAGCAGCGTGCCGGCGACGAACACAGGCAGCGAGCGCTTGCCCAGGATCGCCAGGGGATTGTCGGGCCGGACGCGGAACAGGTTGGAGACCGCCGGCAGCGCCACGATCAGATAGCTGACCGACAGAATGTGCAAGAGCCGCGGCAGCGACAGGAAGGTCTTGTCGAAGCCGCCGATCACCACCGGCAGGTTGAACCAGGTGATCTGGCCCCAGAGCGGACTGTGCACCCAGATCGCCGCGCCGACCACATAGATGCCGGCGGCACCAAGCAGCCACGGATTGGCCGGGATGCGCCCGCCGCGCTTCACATGCAGCATGGCGGCAAGGCCGATGTTGAACAGGAACTGCCAGGACAGCGGGTTGAGGAACCAGAGGCCGGGCTCCGGATAGTTCGGCGGCGCGATCTGCCAGATGCCGGCAGCGAGCCAGAGCAGGCCGGACACGATCAGCGCCGGCACCGGCCGATAGCTGACGAACAGCACGAACGCAGGCGCCGCCAGAAGCAGCGCCGCATAGACCGGCAGGATGTTGTTGTAGCCGAGTTGGTGGCCAAGCATGACGATGCCGAGCAGCGCCTGCGGCGTGTTGCGCATCAACGGCTCGATATTAATCATCGTCAGCATTTCCGGCCGGTGCACGAACAGCGCGGCCGCGCAAAACAGCGCGATCACCACCATCGTGATGACGATGTGGGAGATGTAGAGCACACCGGCGCGCCGCCACATCTTCAGCGTCGCGAGCAACCGGCCGCCCGGCTCGAACTTCGTGCCGTAAGCCAGCGCCACCGAGATGCCGGAGATCAGCACGAAAGCTTCGGCCGCATCGGAGAAGCCGAAATTCTTATAGGTCCAGTTCTCGAAAACCGTGCCGGGGACATGGTCGACGAAAATGGTGAGCAGCGCGAGCGCGCGCAGCACGTCGATACGGGTGTCACGATCGTTGATACGCGTATCGCGCTCTCCGACACGCTTATCGCGGTCGTTAGGAACAGGGGTGGTCATCGACAAAAGGCCTCAAAGCTGGTTGTTCATAGCCAGCAATGCGACCCCCGGGGCGCACCGCTTCGATTCCTCCCGTGGGGAGTGTATCGCCGCAGAAACGGACTGAAATGCGCCTGGTTCAATCAACTTTCGCGGAGCGCGAAAACATTCCGTTTTGAAGCCGGCAAATCAACAAATCTCTCATGGAATCAAATCGATATGAGCGCTTCCGAATATAGCGACGAAAACAGCATCCTGCGCGGGGATCTCACCTTCCCCTACCGTCTGCTGAGGCCGGCAAACGTAAGCGGCGAGTGCCTGTTCGTGCTGCACGGGTCAGGTGTCGACGAGACGACGATGCTGCCGCTGGCGAGGCAGATCGCGCCGGACGCGGTTATCGTCGCAGCGCGCGGCCGCATCCGCCAAGAGGACGGATTTCGCTGGTTCGAGCGAATCACGCCGACCAGCTTCGAGCAGGTCTCCATCCGTGCCGAGACATCAGCCTATGCTCAGTTCGCAACGGAAGTCTCGCGCCGCCATGGGCTCAACCTGCAGCATGCGACCTTCCTTGGCTATTCCAACGGCGCCAATGTCGTCTCCAGCCTGATGCTGCTCCACCCCGGCCTGGTCAGGCAAGCGGCGCTGTTGCGGGCGATGCCGGTGCTCGACAAACCGCCGATGACCGACCTCGGCGGCAGCCGCGTGTTGATCATTGCCGGGGCCGCCGACCAGACCTATGGCCCTTTCGCCCCTGCCCTGGTGACACTGTTCAGCGCACGCCATGCGGAGGTCGACGCGCGCATCGTCGCCTCGGGCCATGAATTCGGCGACGCGGACGCCGCGATCGTGCGGCAATGGCTGGCAGCGCCCATAGCGGTAGCCTGACCGGGCTGGCCAGGCGGGCTTCGGTGCGGCAATCAAAAAGGTCGAGCCCGCTCGCAATACGGGTCGTCCAGACACGCCTTGAGGGACGGGTGCTCGAGCAGCTTCCCGGGGAAAGCCCTCACCCCTGCCCCATCCGGTTCCAGGCGTCCAGACCGGCGATCTTGTAAGCCTCGGCCAATGTCGGGTAGTTGAAGGTGTTGTTGACGAAGAAGTCGACCGTGCCGCCGAGATTGATCACCGCTTGGCCGATATGGATGAGCTCGGTAGCGCCCTCGCCGACGATATGGGCGCCGAGCAGGCGGCGCGTCTCGACCGAGAACAACAGCTTCAGGAAGCCGCTTGAGACGCCCATGATGTGACCGCGCGAGGTCTCGCGAAAACGCGCAAGGCCGACCTCATAGGCGGCGCCGCTTTCGCGCACCTGCTCTTCTGACAGACCGACCGTCGAGATCTCCGGCACGGCGTAGATGCCGTACGGAAAGCTCTCGGGCGGCGGCGGCAGTTTGACGCCGAAGGCATGGCAGGCCGCCACCCGGCCCTGCTCCATCGACGTCGAGGCAAGGCTCGGGAAGCCGATGACGTCGCCGGACGCGTAGATGTTCGGCACGCTGGTCTGAAAGGTGTGCGGGTCGACCTTGATGCGGCCGCGGGCGTCGGCCTCGATGCCGACCATGTCGAGGCCGAGGCTGGCGACATTGCCGGTGCGGCCGGCGGCGTACAGCACCATCTCCGAGCGAATGGTGCGGCCATCCGCCAGCGTCACCTCGGCGTGGTCGGGTTCGAAGCGATCTCCTTCACCGTGCTGCCCAACCGGATGGTCATGCCGCGGTCGCGCATCTGGTGAATGAAGTCATCGACGATCTCGCGATCGATGAAGTCGAGGATGGTGTTGCGTGGCTCGACCAGTGTGACCGGCACGTCGAGCGCGGAAAAGATGGTGGCGTATTCGACGCCGATGACGCCGGCGCCGATCACTGTCAGGGTGCGCGGCAGATGATGGAGCTCCAGCATCTCATCGCTGTCGAAGACCCGCTTCCTGTCGAAGGGCACGTCGGCCGGACGATGCGGCCTGGTGCCGACGGCGATCAGCGCGTTGGCAAAGCCGACCTCACTGTAGTCGCCATTGTCGGCGGTCAGGCTGGCCTTGTTCGGCGTGAGGAACTTCACTGCGGCGCGCGCGCTCTTCACCGTATTGCGCATGAACTGATGCTGCAGCACCTCGACCTCATGGTCGAGCGTCTTGTGCAGCCTGTCGACCAGATCGGAGATCGAAATGTCCTGCTTGACCCGATAGCCGCGTCCGTAGAAGCCGCGTTCGCGCCAGCCCGAGAGGTTGAGCACCGTCTCGCGCAGCGTCTTCGACGGGATGGTGCCGGTATGCACCGAGACGCCGCCCAGGCGCCGGCCCCTGTCGACCACCAGCACCGACTTACCGAGCTTGGCCGATTGCACCGCGGCGCGGCGGCCCGAAGGGCCGCTGCCGATGACCAGCATGTCGTAGTCCATGAACCCGTCCCTTTGTGCGCCGCAGCAAGCTAGACCGGGAAGAATGTCATGTTCAACAGCCAACACCATTCGCCGACAGACGAATCCGCAATGCAACCGAATGCATGCGAAACCTTAACTGGACGGCAAGGCTTACGTGCAATGGTGCCAGCGAGGGATCACTTGGGGTAACAGAGTTGGCGATTTACAAAAGTGAGTCCCTTGTCGGGGCAGAAACGGGGTTTTGGTCCGGGCTGCGAAGCAGCGAGACCCTCACCGATCTGCGCGAGGGCCTGTTCCGTTTCATCGCGCTGGCCGTCGCCGCGGTCTTCGTCTATCGCGGCGCGTACCATATGGTCATCGATCCGGGCCGGCTGAACATCCTGCTGCTCATGATCTCCGACGTCCTGACTTTTACCTGGCTGCTGCTGGCGCGCCGACCGATTGTCCGCGACTGGAGCCCTTTCACGGTGTTCATCTCGCTGACGGCCGGTTTCGGCTCGGGTTTCGTATCGCTCCAGGACGGCATCGCCATTATCCCGCTCTATATCGCGGCGCCGCTGCAATTCCTGGCGCTATGGCTGGTGATCTGGGGCAAGATGTCCCTCGGGCGGTCCTTCGCTATCCTGCCTGCCAATCGCGGCGTGGTCACCGGCGGCGCCTACCGCTTCGTGCGGCACCCGATCTATGCCGGCTACCTGGCGGGGCACATCCTTTTCCTGCTTTCGAGCTTCTCGCTCTACAATTTCACCGTCTATGCGATCATCACCCTGTTCCAGATCCATCGCATCCTGCGGGAGGAGCGCATCCTGGCGCTGACCGAGGAGTATCGCGACTATCTCGGACGGGTCCGCTACAGGCTCTGCCCCGGCATCTTCTGACATCGCGCCCGTTCGTTGGCCCGCATGTTCCTTGAATTCAGGGCCATTCTCACCATTTGAGAAGGCAGGCACATACGAGTGCCGCGATCGAGGAACGACATGAACGCACGCGTATTGGACGGAGAGATCATCACGACGAGGTTCGAGGACACCCGCGCCTATCGCGGGGTGCGGACAAGGCGCATCTTTGCCTTCCTGCTCGACTATTTCTTCGTCGCGCTGCTGACCATTCCCTTCGCCATCCTGGTCGCCATTCTCGGGCTGTTGACCTTCGGCCTCGGGTGGGCGCTGTTTTCGGTGCTGGTGCCGATGGTTGCCATTCTCTACATCTGGAACACGCTGGGCAGCCGCGACCAGGCGACGACCGGCATGAAGATCATGGGCATCCGCCTGGAGAAGCTCGACGGCAGCCGCATCGACGGCATGACGGCCGTGGTTCACTCGGTGCTGTTCTGGGCCGGCAACGTCATCCTGACGCCGCTGGTGCTCCTGGTCACGCTGTTCTCCGACCGCAAGCGCACGCTGCACGATTTGCTGCTCGGCACCGTGGTCACCCGCACCGATATCTGACGGTGTCCAGGGCCGCGTTCATCGAACCGCCACGCCGCCTGCGCGTAAATATGAACAGGTCGAGGCCGTCGCGTCAGCACAATCCTGTTGAATTTTTCGTCGGCCGGGCCAAAGGTAGGGCGATTCGCAGGAGCGTTTCCAAGATTAGATGACGCAGCATCCGACCCAGTCGCCGCAGTTCTTCCTGACCGCGCCGTCACCGTGCCCCTATCTGGAGGGACAGTTTGAGCGCAAGGTGTTCACGCACCTTGTCGGCGACAAGGCGCCGGAGATGAACGATCTGCTGACGCAAGGCGGCTTCCGGCGCTCGCAGAACATCGCTTACCGCCCGGCCTGCGAATCGTGCCGCGCCTGCGTGTCGGTCCGCATCCTGGCACAGGAATTCAGCCCCAGCCGCAATATGCGCCGCGTCGTCCAGCACAATGCCGACCTCGTCGGCGCCATGCACGACGCGCAGCCTTCAACCGAGCAATACTCGCTCTTCCGCGCCTATCTCGATGCCCGCCATCGCCGCGGCGGCATGTCCGACATGACCGTGCTCGACTACGCGATGATGGTGGAAGACACGCATGTCGACACCAAGATCATCGAATACCGGCGGCGCGGCCCCGACACGTTCATCACCGGCAAGGGCCACGGCGAACTGATAGCTGTCGCGCTCACTGACAAGATGGCCGATGGCCTGTCGATGGTCTATTCCTATTTCAATCCCGACTTCGAGGACCGCTCTCTCGGCACTTTCATGATCCTCGACCACATCGCCCGCGCCAAGGCGATGGGCCTGCCCCACGTCTATCTCGGCTACTGGGTCAACGGCTCGCGCAAGATGAATTATAAGATGCGTTTCATGCCGCAGGAGCATCTCGGCCCGAAAGGCTGGGAGCGCTACGACCACGAAGCGATCAGTCGCTGAACCGCCCCACGCTTCATCCTTAAGCTGTTTCAAGGAGGAGGACGCTGGTCTTTCGGCCCTCAGGCTGGAAGGACCGCGGCATGGCCGCTGTGCGCCTCCTCAAGATTGTTTGCGAGACTGCCCAAGTGTCCACCCACACCGATCACCACAAAGGCCTCCTGATCACCGCCATAGGCGGCCTCACACTGACCATCGACATACCGCTGATCCGGCTTGCCGATGGCACACCTTGGACAATCATGCTGTTGCGCACCGGCACCACCTTGCTGGCGGGGCTGGTGATGTGGGCCATCTGGCGATCGTTCGACAGGAACGCGCCCCGGCTCATTCCGGGCTGGTCGGGACTTA
Source organism: Mesorhizobium argentiipisi (SeqCode) (assembly GCF_037179585.1). Classification (NCBI taxonomy): domain Bacteria; kingdom Pseudomonadati; phylum Pseudomonadota; class Alphaproteobacteria; order Hyphomicrobiales; family Phyllobacteriaceae; genus Mesorhizobium; species Mesorhizobium argentiipisi (SeqCode). The sequence continues at coordinate 52,925 of NZ_JAPYKO010000009.1, read as the reverse complement.
CCGTGGCATTCTGCTACGGAATGACCGGCATAAGCTTCGTCACGGCTGTCTATCACACCTCGACGGCCGACCTCGTCTTCATCCTGGCCTTCAACACCGTGTTCGCGGCGCTGCTGTCGTGGCTCTTCCTGAAGGAAAGACCACGACTTGCAACCGTGATCGCCATGCTGGCGATGATCCTTGGCGTGCTGATCATCGTCGGCGGCTCGGTCGGCACCGGGCATCTGTTCGGCGATTTCATGGCGCTGTGCTCGGCCTTCTTTGTCGCTCTGGCCATCACCATTTCGCGCGCCAGCGGCAAGGACATGGGCTTCACGGCGCTCGTCGGCGTCATCATACCGCTGGCGCTCGCCGCCTTCATGGTTTCGGGTGAAGGCTTCCACGTGAACGCGCCGTGGTGGATCGTCTTCAACGGCGCGGTGGTCATGCCGATTTCGTTCTTTTGCCTCGCCAACGGACCGAAATACATTTCCGGTCCGGAAGTGGCGATGTTCTATCTTCTGGAAACCGTGCTGGCGCCGATCTGGGTCTGGCTGATCTTCGCTGAGGCGCCCACGCGCAACAGCCTGATCGGCGGCACGATCCTGATCGTGACGCTGGTGGCGCATTCGCTGTGGCAATTGCATGAGGGCCGCAAGCGCCGTGCCGCGCTTGCCGTGGTTCACCCGGCCTGAACTTTCCTCGGCTCGGCCGCCGCTTCGATCTGCAGCGGCCCGCCGGCCTCTTCGGCGACAGGCGGAAGCTCGTCCATGATCTCGACCTCGCGCAGCCATTCGCGCCAGATGGCGACCAGCAGCGCCATCAACACCGGGCCGATGAACAGGCCGAGGAAACCCATCGTCTTGACGCCGCCGATTAGGCCGAAAAAGGTCGGCAGGAACGGCAGCTTGATCGGGCCGCCGACGAGCTTGGGCCGCAAGGTCTTGTCCACTATGAAGAGCTCGACCGCGCCCCAGATGAAGAGCGCCGTGCCAGCGAAAAGCTTGCCGCTGGCGGCGAGGTAGATCGACACCAAGGTAAAGGAGAGCGGCGCACCGCCGGGGATCAGCGCCATGATGCCGGTTAGCGCGCCGAGCGTCACCGGCGATGGCACGCCGGCCAGCCAATAAGCGATGCCGAGCACCAGGCCCTCGCCGATGGCGATGATGGTCATGCCCGTCACGGTCGAGGAGATGGTTGCCGGCACGACGCGCGAGATCCGTTCCCAGCGCGTCGGCAGGATGCGTTCGCCGAGGCGATCGATCTGGGCCGCAAAAGCCTCGCCGTCGCGATAGGCGAAGAACAGCGCGATCATCATGAACAGAAGCGTCAGCATCAGGCTGAAGGCGCTGCCGCCGGCAGCCAAGGCGCCGCGGTAGATGCTGCCGATGTTGGAGCCGCTGATCAGCTGGATCGCCTCGCCGATGCCGCCGGGATGGCCGAGATAGGCCGTCCACTGCTCGTTCAGCCACTGGCCGACGACCGGTATGGCGGCGATCCAACCCGGTGTCACCGCGCCGTGGCGATTGGTCTCGATCGCCCAGGTGACCCACTCGCGCAGCTCGTTAATGGCATAGGTGCCGGCAAGCGCGATCGGCACCACCAGGAAGGTGAGGATGAAAAGGATCGCCAAGGTCGCGCCGACCGTGCGGTTGCCGCCGACGCCAACGAGCAGCCGGCGGTAGAGCGGCCAGCTGGCAAAGGCGATGACGAGCGCCGCCAGCACCGGGAACAGGAAGCCGTGGAAGAAATAGACGCCGGCAGCGACGATCAGCACCAGGAGCCAGCGCGCCGCCGACAGCGGCGGGATGACGGCCGCCCTCAGCGGCGTCGACAGGCCGAACAGGCGCTGCCCCGGCTTCTGGATTTCAGCCCGCTTCAATCCGGTGTTTCTCCCTGCCCTATGGTTCATGGATGCTTATGCACCATCATAGTGCAGCAATCGTGACGATAGTCCAAATGATTGGGCGTCTCCCCCCTTGAGGGGGAGATGTCGCCGAAGGCGACAGAGGGTGCTAGCGCGTGGAGCGCCAGCGCCTTGTGCGACAAGACCGCGTCGGCGATCTATGCAAGACGACCCTCTCTGGCCTGCCGGCCATCTCCCCCGCAAGACGGGAGATTAGGTGCTAAATTTCCCCGTCCGCGGGAAACCCTTCGGCACCATGCGGCCGGCGGCGGCACGCGCTCCGATCCACTCGGCCAGCTCCTCGCGCGACTTGGTGAAGGTGCGGTCGGCCGAATCCTGCCAGGAGAGCCCCGTCTCCAGGGTGAAGGTCTTCAGGTCCAGCACGCCGCCGTCCTTGTATTTTTGCAGGCGCACGCCCTTGCCGCGCGCCATTTCCGGGATTTCGGCGAGCGGGAAGACCAGCATCTTGCGGTTCTCGCCGACGATGGCGAGATGGTCGCCGGAAACCGGTATGCAGCGCTTGGCCTCGTCCGGCGCCTTGACGTTCATCACCTGCTTGCCCTTGCGGGTGTTGGCGACGACCTCTTCCTCCGAGACCACGAAACCGTTGGCGTCGTAGGAGACGAGCAGCAGCCTGCGCTTCGGATCATGGACGAAGGCGGTGACGATGTCCTGGTCGTTCTCCATGTCGACGATGATGCGGATCGGCTCGCCATGGCCGCGCCCGCCCGGCAGCCGGTCGGCGCCGATGGTGTAAAACTTACCGCCGGTGGTGAAAACCAGGATCTTGTCCGTGGTCTGGGCATGGAACGCGAGCTTCAGGCTGTCGCCTTCCTTGAAGGTGAGCTGCGAATGGTCGGTCAGGTGGCCCTTCATGGCGCGCAGCCAACCCTTTTCCGACACCACCACCGTGACCGGCTCGCGCTCGATCATGGCGTGCGCGATGTCGGTCAGGTCGTGCTCGGGGGCATCGGCAAACTGGGTGTGACGCTTGCCGAGTTCGGTCTGCGGACCGAACGTGTCGCGGACCTTGGCGACTTCCCACTTGATCGTCGACCATTGCTTGGCGTCGGAAGCCAACAGGGCCTCGATCTGCTTCTTCTCGGCGGTGAGGCCGTCGAATTCCTTGCGGATCTCGATCTCTTCGAGCTTGCGCAAGGCGCGCAGGCGCATGTTGAGGATGGCTTCGGCCTGGGTGTCGGTGAGCGACCAGCGGGCCATCATCACCTGCTTGGGCTCATCCTCCTCGCGGATGATCCTGATGACCTCGTCGATGTTGAGATAGGCGATCAGGTAGCCGGCGAGGATTTCCAGCCGCTTCTCGATCTCGCCGAGCCGGTATTTCGAACGGCGGATCAGAACCTCACGGCGGTGGTCGAGCCACTCCTTCAGCACGCCTTTCAACGAAAGGACGTTCGGCACCTTGCCGCGCGACAGCACGTTCATGTTGAGCGGGAAACGGCTTTCGAGCTCGGTGAGCTTGAACAGCGATTCCATCAGGATGCCGGGATCGACGGTGCGGCTCTTCGGCACCAGCACGATGCGGATGTCTTCTGCGCTCTCGTCGCGGATGTCTTCGAGCAGCGGCAGCTTGCGCGCCATCAACAGCTCGGCGATCTTCTCGATCAGCCTGGCCTTCTGCACGCCGTAAGGGATCTCGGTGACGACGATGCTCCAGGTTCCCCTGCCCTGGTCCTCCTGGCCCCACTTGGAGCGCACGCGGAAACCGCCGCGGCCCGTCTCATAGGCTTCGAGGATCGAGGCGCGGCTGTCGACGATGATGCCGCCGGTCGGGAAATCCGGTCCTTGGACGAAATCCATCAGCTTCGCCACCGGCGCTTCCGGATGCTCGATCAGGTGGAGTGCTGCGTCGCAAAGCTCAGCCGCGTTGTGCGGCGGGATCGAGGTCGCCATGCCGACGGCAATGCCCGACGAGCCATTGGCGAGCAGGTTCGGGAAGGCGCCCGGCAGAACGGACGGCTCCTCGTCCTCTTCATTATAGGTCGGGCGAAAATCGACCGCGTCCTCGGTGATGCCAGCAAGCAGCTCGCTCGCCACCTCGGTCATGCGCGCTTCGGTGTAGCGCATGGCGGCGGCATTATCGCCGTCGATGTTGCCGAAATTGCCCTGCCCGTCGACCAGCGGGTAGCGCATCGAGAAATCCTGCGCCAGCCGCACCAGGGCGTCATAGATCGACTGATCGCCATGCGGATGGAACTTGCCCATCACGTCGCCGACGATGCGGGCGCATTTGGCGAAGCCCTGATCGGGGTTGAGTCTCAGCAGCCGCATGGCGTGCATGATGCGGCGATGGACCGGCTTCAGTCCGTCGCGCACATCGGGCAGCGCCCGGTGCATGATGGTCGACAGCGCATAAGCAAGATAGCGCCGCTCGAGCGCTTCCTTCAGATCGACCGGTTCGATTTTATCGCCGCCGCCATTGTCATCAGGCGGCAAAAGCCTTTTTCCCATGGATTTGGACTAGCCGAGCGGGTGATTCGCGGCAAGCGCCGCGTGAACATCGGCGCATTCGCCGCGGCCGTAGACACGCAGCCGGCGGTGTGAAGGATTTCACGGAAGCGGCGCCGCGACGGCTGCAATTTGCCGCCGATCTGCAACAGGCTTAGTCGGCAACATGATGCCGGCCAACATCAATCCGTTACATGCGGCCGCTATCTGGCAATGCAACGCGCTGGCGGAGGAAAGCCGCGGTCTTCATGACAAATTCACCGCATCGCGCAAAGGCTGCCGACCGCAGTTTGCTTTTCATCGCCGTTTTCGACAAATGTGCCGGGACATGCCTTTTTCCGTCCCGTTCGTCACGGAATGGTGATGGAGCAGGTTTCAAAACAAATTTCATCATAGCCAAATCAGGACAGGGAACTCGCCATGACGATCCAACGCTCGACGCTCAAGAAATTGGCTTTTTCGACCTTTCTGCTGACGCTGCCGCTCAATGCTGCCTTCGCCGCCGATCCGGCGGTGGCCGAGCGCATCAAGGCAGCCCTTGCCGCCCAGGGCGTCGACATTTCCTGGACAGGCGTCTCCGGCGACGATTCGAACGCCGTGCTGCAGGGTGTTTCCATCAAGCCGGCCGCCGAGAAGGAGGCACTGCCGATCGGCGACGTGAAGCTGGAAGGGGTCAGCGAAGCCAATGGGGGCTATGAGATCGCCACCGTCTCGACCTCGCCTTTCGAGCACAGCAAGGACGGCGTGACGCTCAATCTCAGCCCGGTGGTTATCCACGACATGAAGGTCCCGGCCGAAGGCGGCACCGATCCGCTCGGCTCGCTGATGATGTACAAGTCGGCGGAGCTCTCCAACATGACGGTCAAGGTCGGCGACAAGACGGCGTTCGCGATGGACGGGCTTGCCGTCCAGATCACCCCGCCGGCCGACGGCAAGGCGATGGATTTCACCGCCAACACCGAAAAATTCACCGCAGATCTCTCGCTGGTCGACGATCCGAAATCGAAGGAAGCGATCGAGGCGCTCGGCTACCAGAACATCTCGGGCAACATCGCGATGGCCGGCACCTGGCAGCCGAGCGACGGCAAGATGGAGCTGTCGAAATATGACATCTCGGTCGAGAACGCCGGCACGCTCGGCATGACCTTCAACCTCGGCGGCTACACGCTCGACTTCATCAAGTCGATGCAGGAGATGCAGAAGAAGCTCGCCGCCCAGCCGGAAGGCGCCGACAATTCCGCGCAAGGGATGGCCATGCTCGGCCTGATGCAGCAGCTTTCCTTCAATGGCGCATCGGTGCGCTTCGAGGACGATTCGCTGACCGGCAAGGTGCTCGACTATGTCGGCAAGCAGCAGGGCATGTCGGCCAAGGACGTTGCCAACCAGGCCAAGGCGATCGTGCCGTTCGGCATGGCGCAGCTCAACAATCCCGAGCTGACTGCGGAAGTCTCGGCGGCGGTCAACACCTTCCTCGACAATCCGAAGAGCCTGGAAATCTCGGCCGAGCCGCCGTCGTCGGTGCCGTTCGCGCTGATCATGGCCGGCGCCATGTCCAACCCGCTCGACCTGCCGAAGACGCTGGGCGTCAAGGTCAAGGCGAACCAGGACTGATCGAACTAGCTGCCTTCTCCCCGTCCCTATTCGGGGAGAAGGTGCCGGCAGGCGGATGAGGGGCAGCGCCGACGCTCGCGAATGAAATTCGATGCAGGACCGATTACCTGTTAGAAGGCCCCGCCTGCCACGGCGGCCCGTAAATCGCCAGCACCCGCGCTGCCCTCATTGTCCTGCCGGACATTTCTCCCCGTATAGTGACGGGGAGAAAGGGCAGTTGCTACGCTGCCGTCAGTCCTTCTTCGCCACCGCGACGCGCAGCGACAGCTCGCGCAGCTGCTGCGGGGTCGCTTCGGACGGCGCGTTCATCAGCAGGTCGTAGGCCTGCTGGTTCATCGGGAACATGGTGATCTCACGCAGGTTCTTGGCGCCCACGAGCAGCATGACGATGCGGTCGACGCCCGCCGCCATGCCGCCATGCGGCGGCGCGCCGTACTGGAAGGCGCGGTAGAGGCCGCCGAAGCGCTCTTCCACCGTCGCACGGTCCAGGCCGACCATCTCGAAAGCCTTGACCATGGTTTCCGGCAGGTGGTTGCGGATGCCGCCCGACGCGATCTCGAAGCCGTTGCAGACCATGTCGTACTGGAACGCCTTGATGCCGAGCGGCTCCTGGCCGTTGAGCGCATCAATGCCGCCCTGCGGCATGGAGAACGGATTGTGGGCGAAGTCGATCTTCTTCTCGTCCTCGTTCCATTCGAAGAACGGGAAATCGACGATCCAGCAGAGCTCGAACCGCTCGCGGTCGACGAGGTTCAGCTCTTCGCCGGCGCGCGTGCGCGCGGCGCCCGCGAAGGTGACGAACTTCTTCGGGTCGCCGGCGACGAAGAAGGCGGCATCGCCATCGGTAAGGCCGAGCTGCTGGCGGATCGCCTCGGTGCGCTCCTCGCCGATGTTCTTGGCGATCGGACCGGCGCCTTCGAGTTTTTCACCTTCCTTGCGCCAGAAAATGTAGCCCAGCCCGGGCTGCCCCTCGCCTTGCGCCCAGGAGTTCATGCGGTCGCAGAAGGCGCGGCTGCCGCCGGTCTTGGCCGGGATCGCCCAGACCTCGGCTTTCGCGTCGTTGGCGAGGATGTTGGCGAAAACCTTGAAGCCGGAGTCGCGGAAATGATCCGAGACCGCCTGCATCTCGATCGGGTTGCGCAGGTCAGGCTTGTCGGTGCCGTAGGTGCGCATCGCCTCGTCATAGGGAATGCGGCGGAATTCCTGGGTCACGGGCTTGCCGGCGGCGAAGGTCTCAAAGACGCCACGCAGCACCGGCTCCATGGTGGAGAGCACGTCGTCCTGCTCGACGAAGCTCATCTCGAGGTCGAGCTGGTAGAATTCGCCAGGCAGGCGGTCGGCGCGCGGATCCTCGTCGCGGAAGCAGGGCGCGATCTGGAAATAGCGGTCGAAGCCAGAGACCATGATCAGCTGCTTGTATTGCTGCGGCGCCTGCGGCAGCGCGTAGAAGGTGCCGGGGTGAATGCGCGACGGCACCAGGAAGTCGCGCGCGCCTTCCGGCGACGACGCCGTCAGGATCGGCGTCGAAAACTCGGTGAAGCCCACCTCGCCCATGCGCTTGCGCATCTCGGCGATGATCTTGGTGCGCGCGACGATGTTCTTGTGCAGCGTCTCGCGGCGCAGGTCGAGGAAGCGGTATTTCAGGCGGATGTCTTCGGGGTACTCCGGCTCGCCGAAAACGGGGAGCGGCAGTTCCTTGGCCGCCGACAGCACTTCGATCTCGCGCGCGAAAATCTCGATCTCGCCGGTCGGCAGGTTCGGATTGACGGTTTCCGGCAGCCGCGCCTTGACCTCGCCGTCGACGCGGATCACCCATTCGCCACGCACGGTCTCGGCGACCTTGAAGGCCGGCGAATCCGGATCGGCGACGATCTGGGTCAGGCCGTAATGGTCGCGCAAATCGATGAAGAGCAGCCCGCCATGGTCGCGCACGCGATGCACCCAGCCCGACAGGCGGACGGAATTGCCGACGTCGCTCTTTCTCAACTGGGCACAGGTGTGGCTGCGGTAACGATGCGTGGTCATGGGTAAAGTCCGGAAATTGCGGGGCGACGGCCCGGCTCGAAAATTGGCGCGAAAAGCGCATGAGAGGCCGGCTTTGTCAAGGCAAGCGGTCACGCAGGCGCGCTTCGGCCGTCAGGCAAAGTGGATTTGCGCGCCCCGGCTTTGGAAATCGGCGAGCGTGGCCGGAGGCGCGCTCTTTTCCACCACCAGATAGCGGATCGCATCCGCCCCCGCCACGCGATAGGGCGCGGCGGTGGCGAGCTTGTCATTGGTGACGGCAATGACGATGCCGGCGCTGTTTTTCGCCATGGCGCGCTTCACTTCGGCTTCGGCCGAATCGAAGGCGGTGACGCCGCGCGCTACATCCAGCCCGCAGGAGCCGAGAAAGAACAGATCGGCGCCGAGTTGCGCCACGGCGGCTAGCGTGTCGGCCCCGACGCAGGTGCCGAGATCGGGCACGTAGCGGCCGCCGAGCACGATCAGCTCGACCAAGGGAAGGTCCGCCAGAGCCGAGGCCACGCCCAGCGAATTGGTGGCGACGGTTAGCTCCATGTCGCGCGGGATCGCCCTGGCGATCGCCTCGTTGGTCGTGCCGCCGTCGATGAACAGCGACTGCCCTGAACTAAGCAGTCCAACCGCCGCCCTGGCGAGCCGCGTTTTTTCCTCGACCGCATGACGGCTGCGCTGGCTGAGCGTCGCGGCGGCAAAAGGCGCGGAGGCGACCGCGCCGCCATAGACGCGGCGCAACTGCCCGGCTTTCGCCAACTCGCGCAGATCGCGGCGCACCGTGTCTTCCGAGACGCCGAAACGGGTGGCGAGCTCGCCCGCCAGCACCTTTCCGTCCGCCGCCAACTGGTTCCGAATGAGTTGATGCCGTTCTTCGGTAAGCATGCATGATCCTATTTATTTGTGCACTTTATTGCATGTTTTGCCGGTTCATGCAACAAACGCAGTCGTGAACGAACCCGAGAGTTCGCCGTCATACTCCTTGTTGGATTGCCCGCGATGACCCTTGGCCTGAAACTAGCCCCCCAGCACCGCGTCTATGCGGGCTTTGCGATCTATTCCTTTGCCATGGGCAACATCTTCCCGCGCCTGCCCGATATCAAGCGAGCCATGGGGATCGAAGACGGCACGCTCGGGCTCGCGCTGATCGGCACGCCCATCGGCACCCTTGTCGCGCTGACGCTGGCGACGCCGATCCTGGAGCGTGTCGGCTTTCGTCGCGCGCTGCTCTGGCTGGTGCCGCTGCTTGGCCTTGCCTATGCCCTCGCGGTGCACGCGTCCGGCCCCGCCGCTCTGTTCCTGATGCTGCTCCCGGTCGGAGTGATGATCGGCAGCATCGAGATCATCTTGAATGTCGAGGCCGACAGGACCGAGTTCCTGCTCAAACGCCGCATCATGAACCGGGCGCATTCGTTCTGGAGCATCGGTTTCTTCGGCGCCGGCCTGTTCGGCGGCGCGCTGGCGCATCTCGGCCTGTCGCCGCAACTGCATCTGGCGCTGGTGGTGCCGATGGTGGCGGTTGCGATGGCGCTGTTCCTCGGGGGTTTCGAACCGGCGCCCGCCCGCTTCGCCACGTCCGGCGACAAGGCGCCGATGTTCGCCAGGCCGACGCTGCCGATCCTCATCCTCGTCGCGGTGACGCTGTCGGCCATGCTGATGGAAGGCGCCAGCATGGATTGGTCGGCGATCTATATGCGCACCGTGTTCGACTCAGGGCCGTTCGTCGCCGGGATCACGGTCGCACTGTTCGCCTTCTCGCAGGCGACGACACGCTTCTTCGCCGACAGCTTCGTCGATCGTTACTCGCCAAGCAGCGTGGCGCGCGTGCTGTTGGCGACGATGATGGTCGGCGTCTTCATCGTCTTCTTCTCGCCCCTGCCCTTCATCTCGATGCTGGGCTTTGCGCTTCTGGGCATCGGCAGCAGCGCCATCTTCCCGCTGGCGATCTCGGCTGCGGCGCAGCGCACCGATCGCGCCGCGGCGATCAATGTCGCGGCTCTATCGCAGATCTCCTTCGTCGCCTTCCTGCTTGGCCCGCCGCTGCTCGGCTTCGTGTCCGACCATTGGGGCATCCGCTCGGCCTATGGCATTGGCATACCGTTCATCGTGCTCAGCCTGGCGGCAGCGGGCGCGCTCGGCCGGCGACCGTCGTCGAACGCAATGCCGGAGGGGATAGGATCCGGCTCGACAGGAGAGAGGGTCCCGGCGCGAGCCTATGAAGCATGAACGGCTCGCGCGGCAGCGCCACTTAGCGAAGCTGGCCGCAGCCGCTTGACGGGCATCGCGCGATGGGGTGCGGGCACGCGGTGCGATTTCGTACGGGAGAACCCGACGATAGAGCCACCGCTTACGTCGCGGCGCTTGACGAAAGAGCGCGCGGCTGAAATTGAAAGAGGCCTAATACTGTGCCAAAAGCGATTTGATGCGCGTCATCACCACACAAGAAGAACTCGAGAGCGTTGTCGCGGCGTTCGAAAAGTCGGAATTCGTTACCGTCGATACCGAATTCATCCGCGAGACGACCTTCTGGCCGATCCTCTGCCTGATCCAGATCGCCGCGCCTGGGATCGAGGCGCTTATCGATCCGTTGGCGCCCGGCATCGACCTCAAGCCATTTTTCCGGCTCATGGCCAATGAAGCGGTGCTGAAGGTCTTCCACGCGGCGCGTCAGGACATCGAAATCATCGTCCATCTCGGCGATCTGGTGCCGCATCCGGTGTTCGACACGCAGGTGGCGGCGATGGTCTGCGGCTTCGGCGACAGCGTTTCCTATGACCAGCTCGTGCAGAAGGTCACCGGAGCCCGGCTGGACAAGTCCTCGCGCTTCACCGACTGGCGGCACCGGCCGCTCTCCGACAAGCAGCTCGAATACGCGCTTGCCGACGTCACCCATCTGATCAAGGTCTACCAGCATCTCAGCGCCGAGCTGGAGCGCGAGGACCGCGCGCACTGGCTGAACGAGGAGATGGACGTCCTCACCTCGCGCGAGACTTACGATCCGCATCCGGAGGATGCCTGGAAGCGGCTGAAGATGCGGCTGCGCAAGCCGCAGGAACTGGCGATCGTGCAGGCGGTGGCGGCCTGGCGCGAACGCGAGGCGCGCGAGCGCGACGTGCCGCGCGGCCGCGTGCTCAAGGACGATGCCATCTACGAGATCGCCCAACAGGCGCCGCGCGACGCGGCGGCGCTCGGCAAGCTGCGCACCACGCCGAAAGGCTGGGAACGCTCGGCCACGGCAACCGCGCTGCTTGGCGCGGTCAACGCCGCCCTCGCGCTGCCCAAGGACGCGATGCCGAAACTGCCGAAAAGCTTGCAGCCGCCGGAGGGGTCGAGCGCGGCGGCGGAGCTGCTCAAGGTGCTGCTCAGGATTGTCGCGGAGAAGGAAGGCGTCGCCACCAAGGTGCTTGCCTCCAGCGACGATATCGATCGCATAGCCGCCGAGGGCGACGAAGCCGACGTGGCGGCGTTGCAGGGCTGGCGGCGCGCCGTTTTCGGCGAGCAGGCGCTAAGGCTGGTGCGCGGCGAGATCGGCATCAAATTCGACAAGCGCCGGATCGCGGTGTTCGACCTGTAGCGTTAAACCAGCCCCAGCAAGTGCAACGCGAACCAGATCCAGGCGATGAGAAGTACGCCCGCGCCTAGGAAGAAGGCGCGGCTGCGGTGCAGCACATAGTTTCTGTCGAGATGCACCCAGGCGTGAACATAGCGCGTGACTATGAAGAGCCACATCAGTGCCAGCGTCAGATAGTTCACGCCGTTGGTGACGAACAGCGCCAGGCACAGCACGTGGAAGAGAACCGGCAGCTCGAACTGGTTGATCAGATTGTTGGCGACGGTGACGCTTGAGGCCGGCTCGGTCGAGCGGACCTTGTACTGGCTGATCCTGGCCTCGCCCGACTTCACGGCGAGATAGCGCCGCTTGAACATCACCAGATAGACGATATAGACCAGAAGAACATGCGCCAGCATCGGCCAGAAGATGGCGGTCTGGCGCATTTACTTACCCTCAGCGCCGCCGCTGCCCGGCCAGCACGAAGACCGCGATGACGAAGACCGGAATCGCCAGCAGCGCGAATTTGGTAACGGTCAGCGACGAGGCGAGGGCCAGCGAATCGGGATTGGCCAGCTGGAAATCGGAAAGCAGCCGCGCCAGCGCAAAATTCTGCGCGTAGTCGGCGACCGCATAGGGCAGCACCAGCACCAGCGAGAACAATGCCTGGAGCTGCGCCGGCATGGCGCGGAAGGTGCTTAGCCGCCGCCCGAAGGCGAGGATGAGGCTCACCAGCGTCAGCGACAGCAGCGCCGGGAACAAAAGATCGAATGTCAGGTAGTGCCAGACGATGATGATCTCGCCGCCGCGACGGCCGAGCGCGGTGAGCCAGGCCATGCCTTCGTCGGGCGTGAAGCCGGCGACGCGCATATCGAGTGAAGCCAGGCCGCCGCTCAAGCGCTGGAAATAGAGAAACTCCAGCGCCGTCATGACCAGGAACAGCGCAATCGAGGCGATGGAGAGCGCCGCCGCGTGACGCGACAGCCGCAGCACCGCCACGCTCAAATCACGCCACAGTCCCCGCTGGCGCTCGGACTGATCGGCCTGCCGATCAAATTCCGCCCGGGTAATTGGGGCTTTCGCGGGTGATCGTGACGTCATGGGCATGGCTTTCACGAAGTCCGGCGTTGGATATGCGCACAAAAGTGGCGCGCTCGCGGAAATCTGCAAGATCACGTCCACCCACATAACCCATAGCGGCTTTCAGGCCGCCTGCAAGCTGGTGCAGCACGCCAGCCACAGGTCCTTTGTAGGGAACCTGCCCCTCAATGCCCTCCGGAACCAGTTTGAGGGTGTCGCGGACCTCGGCCTGGAAGTAGCGATCGGCCGAGCCGCGCGCCATGGCGCCGACCGAACCCATGCCGCGATAGGCCTTGAAGGAGCGGCCCTGGTGAAGATAGACCTCGCCGGGGCTCTCGTCGGTGCCGGCAAGCAGCGAACCGATCATGGCCGCACTTGCGCCCGCGGCGAGCGCCTTGGCGAGATCGCCCGAATATTTGATGCCGCCGTCGGCGATGACGCTGACGCCGGCCTTGCTTGCCGTCTCGACCGCCGACATGATCGCCGACAACTGCGGCACGCCGACGCCGGCGACGATTCTGGTGGTGCAGATCGAGCCCGGACCGATGCCGACCTTGACCGCGTCGGCGCCGGCGTCGATCAGCGCCTGCGTGCCGTCGGCCGTGGCGACATTGCCGGCCAGAATGCGTACGGAATTTGAGAGTTTCTTCGCCCGCGTCACCGCATCCAGCACGCGCTGCGAATGACCGTGCGCGGTGTCGATGACCAAAAGGTCGACGCCGGCGTCGATCAGGCGCTCGGCGCGCTCGAAGCCGTCGTCGCCGACACTTGTGGCGGCCGCGGCGCGCAGGCGCCCCTGGGCATCCTTGGTAGCGTGCGGGTTGAGCTGCGACTTCTCTATGTCCTTGACGGTGATCAGGCCGACGCAATTGCCATTCCTGTCGACCACCACCAGCTTCTCGATGCGGTGCTTGTGGAGGAGACGCTTGGCTTCGTCCTGGTCGACATTCTCCTTGACGGTGATCAGGTTCTCACGCGTCATCAGCTCGTAGACCTTCTGCGCCGGATCGGAGGCGAAGCGCACGTCGCGGTTGGTGAGGATGCCGACCAGGCGGCCGACGGTGTGGCCGCCGGTGCCGCCATTTTCCACCACCGGAATGCCGGAGATCGAATAGGTGCGCATCAGCGCCAGCGCGTCGGCCAGCGTTGCGTCGGGGCCGATGGTGACGGGGTTCACCACCATGCCGGATTCGAATTTCTTCACCTGCCTGACCTGCTCGGCCTGCTCGGCCGGCGAGAAATTGCGGTGGATGACGCCGATGCCGCCGGCCTGCGCCATGGCGATCGCCAGCCGCGCCTCGGTGACGGTGTCCATGGCCGCCGACAGGATCGGCACGTTGAGATCGATATCGCCGGCTATGCGGGTACGGATGTCGGTTTCGCCCGGCATCACCTCGGAATGGCCGGGCTGCAAGAGCACGTCGTCGAAGGTCAGCGCCAGCGCGCCGGTGGACGTTTCGATGATTTTCGCCATGGCCAGTCCTTTTGAATGCGGAAAAGGCGCCGGGCCGATTGGCCAGCGCCGACTCTCATCTTCCCTTTCAGGATTGGCGCTGGCTGGTACCACGTCCTGTCGCGGTTGAAAAGCCGATCGTTGCGCCAATCGCAAAGTCTTGCGCTCGGTCACTTTCCACCCACCAGTGGTTGCGTTCCCGCAAAAGTGACAGCAATTTAATGCGACATCGGGGCCGAGGCGTGATAACCGCCCGGTCACACCGGTTCGCCCCCAAGCCGGGCCTAGAATCGCGAAGACAGATCAGGGCGTTTCCCTGAACCGCATCATCCCGCTTATCCTGGCGGTCGCCTTGTTCATGGAGAACATGGATTCGACCGTGATCGCGACATCGCTGCCGGCGATCGCCGTCGCCATCCACACCAGCCCGATCGCGCTGAAGCTGGCGCTGACGGCCTATCTGGTGTCGCTGGCGATCTTCATTCCGATCAGCGGCTGGATGGCCGACCGGTTTGGCGCCAAGACCGTGTTCCGCGCCGCGATCGGCGTCTTCATCGCCGGCTCCGTCGCCTGCGCGTTCTCCAATTCGCTGCCGGCATTCGTGGTGTCGCGATTCCTGCAAGGCATAGGCGGCGCTATGATGACGCCGGTCGGCCGCCTTGTGCTGGTGCGCGCCACGCCGAAGAGCGAGCTGGTCGCGGCAATGTCCTGGCTGACCGTGCCGGCGCTTGTCGGCCCTCTGGTCGGCCCACCGATCGGCGGCTTCATCACCACCTATTTCACCTGGCACTGGATTTTTCTGATCAATGTGCCGATCGGGTTGCTGGGCATCTGGCTCGCCACGCGGTTCTTGCCCGAAACCGAGCCTGCGGAGACACCGCCACTCGATTTCCCCGGATTTGTGCTCAGCGGTCTCGCAGCTTCCGGCGTCGTCTTCGGCCTTTCCGTCGTCAGCCTGCCGGCGCTGCCGCCAATGGCCGGCTTCATCACGGTGGCGGTCGGGGTGATCTCCGGCGTGCTTTATCTCCTCCATGCGCGGCGCGCCAGGAACCCGCTGCTGGCGCTGGAGCTGTTCCGCAACCAGGTCTTCCGATCCTCCGTGCTCGGCGGCTCGCTGTTTCGCATCGGCATCGGCGCGGTGCCGTTCCTTCTGCCGCTGATGTTCCAGATCGGCTTCGGGTTGACGCCATTCCAGTCGGGCATGATCACCTTCGTCTCGGCGATCGGCGCCATCGGCATGAAGTTCGTCACCGCGCTGCTGTTCCGGCTCGCCGGCTTCCGGCGCGTGCTGATCTGGGGCTCACTGGTCGCGGCCGCCTCGATCGCCATCTACGGGCTGTTCACGCCGCAGACGCCCAACGCGCTGATGCTGGCTATCCTTTTGGTCGGAGGCTTCATCCGCTCGATGTTCTTCACCGGCGTCAATGCGCTCTCCTATGCCGAGATCACGTCCGCCGACACCAGCAAGGCGACGCCGATCACGGCGGTTTTCCAGCAATTGTCGATCGCGATGGGCGTGGCGCTGGCCGGCGGCATCCTCGAAGTGTCGACCTCGATCCATGGCGGGCCGCTGACCTTGAGGGATTTCCACATCGCCTTCTTCATCGTGGCAGCCGTCTCGGCGGCAGCCTCGATCACCTTCATGCGGCTTGCGCCGGAGGCAGGCAATGCGGTCTCGGGACACGGTCGGCTGACCACACCGAAGACGCTGGAAACGGTGGGCACGGCGGGGAAGTAATGGTGGCGCGCCCTGCCGTAACATCGTCATTCTAGGGCGGAGCGACGCGAAGCGGAGCGCAGAGCCTAGAATGACGAAGTTCCGGGACCTTTGAACTCCTTCGCCAGCAGGTAAAGCTCCACCGATTCATCGCGCGAGGCCGGCGGCTTCACATGATGGACTGAGCGGAAGTTCTGCTTCAGCAGTGACAAAAGCTCATTCTCAGCGCCACCCTGAAAGGTCTTTGCGAGGAAGTGCCCGCCGGGCTTCAGGACGTGCAGCGCGAAATCGGCCGCGACTTCGCACAGATGCATGGTGCGCAGATGATCGGTGCGGCGATGCCCGGTCGTGGGTGCGGCCATGTCGGACAGCACCACATCCGGCTGGCCGCCGAGCGCCTCGGCAAGTTTTTGCGGCGCGTCAGGATCAAGGAAATCCATCTGCAGGATGATAGCGCCCGGAACCGCATCCATTTCGAGATAGTCGATGCCGACGACATGCGGATTTTCCGCCGTCGACTTCGTCCGCGCGGCTGCCACCTGGCACCATCCGCCGGGCGCCGCGCCCAGGTCGATGACTTTCATGCCGGGCTTCAGCAGACGATGCTTGTCGTCGATCTCGATCAGCTTATAGGCGGCGCGCGAACGGTAGCCATCGGCCTTGGAGCGCTGCACATAGGGATCGTTCATGTGGCGCTCGAGCCAACGGCGCGAGGATTCCTTCAAGCCGCTCTTCTTCTTGATCCTGGTCTTGAGGACGCGAATGCCGGCAGATCCTGGCTTTTCGGGTTTCCTGGTCATTGCCTGATTTCTTGCCCGAGCATGATCCTGTGCGAAAACCGATCGCGACTTTTCGCTGACCTGAAATTCGGTATCAGGACTTCTGGTCCGCTTTTTCCTGCTCGCGTCGTCGTGCCGGTTTTGCGACCGCTTCGCGTTTCCCGGAGGGCTTCCCCCACCCCGTCGCCGCTTCGCGGCGCCACCTCTCCCCCCTTCGGAGGGAGAGAAAGGGAGCCAAGGCTGGCGACCTCGCGCCTTTCCTCTCCCCCGTCGATCGGGGGAGAGGTGTCGAGCGTAGCTCGACGGAGTCGGGGTCGACTGCTCATCAAAACAACGCGGCCACTTTTTGGGATCATGCGCGGCGCCCGCCATTATTGCGCCAGACGCCGTCATCGGCCATCAGCTCGCTCAAAATTCCCTCGCGCAGGCCGCGGTCGGCGACGCGCAGCCGCTCGGATGGCCAGACACCGCGGATCGCTTCCAGGATGGCGCAGCCGGCGAGCACGAGATCGGCGCGGTCGGCGCCGATGCAGGGGTTGGCGCAGCGCTGCTGGAAGTCCCAGCCGATCAGCCGCTCGATCATGCGGTCGACGCTGTCGCGGTCCATCCACAGGCCGTCGACGCGGCGGCGGTCGTAGCGATCGAGATCGAGATGCACGCCGGCAAGCGTCGTCACCGTGCCGGAAGTGCCAAGCAGATGGAAGTTGGGGCTGGCCAGCACATGGGCGAGCCGATCTCGGCCGTCGAAGGCCTTCAGCCGGGCGGCCACATCGTCCACCATGGCGGCAAAGGTCTCGCGCGTCACGGTGCGGCCGCCGAAGCGCTCGGCGAGCGACACGACGCCGACGGGCAGCGATGTCCAGGAGACAATGTGGTTGGCCAGCCGCGGAGAGCGCCGCCCGGTGAGGTCGATCAGCGCGATTTCCGACGAGCCGCCGCCAATGTCGAACAGCACCACGCCTTGAGTGTCGCGCTCGACCAGCGAGCCGCAACCGGAAACGGCAAGGCGGGCCTCGGTCTGGCGGTCGATGATCTCGAGCTTAAGCCCGGCCTCGCGCTCGACGCGATCCAAAAACTCGACACCGTTTGCGGCCGAGCGACAGGCTTCGGTGGCGATCAGCCTGGCTTTCCTGATCTTGCGGTTGCGCAGCTTCTCGCCGCAGATCTTCAGCGCCTCTACCGCGCGATCCATCGCCGCCTGGCCGAGCCGGCCGCTGGCGGTCAGCCCCTCGCCCAGCCTGACAATGCGCGAGAAAGCGTCGATGACGCGGAATTGACCGTGGCGGCCGGGCACAGCGACCAGCAACCGGCAATTGTTGGTGCCGAGGTCCAGCGCGGCGAACACAGGCAATTCCTGCTGCGGCGGACGCTGCGGGGCCGCCAGCTTTGGATCAAACGGCGAAGGCCCGCTCCGAGGCTGGCTAGCCGCCGTGGCGGCAGGCGCGGCATGCGGCACGGCGCCGTTCTCGTCGCGCGCGAACACCTTGCGGCCGCGCTTGCGCTTGCGGCGCTTGCGTGTCTTGCCTTTTGGTTGATCGCCATGCTGGTCGGCCTGACTTAGGCCAATCTGTCGCTGGCTGGCATGTCTTTGGTGCGCGCCCGCGTGGCGGCTGAATCGCGCCGTGTGCGGGCCCGCCGATTGCGTCGGCGATGCCCCGGACATGCCCACTGCCGACGCGCCCGCGCCGGTATCGTGGTCTTCCACTTCAGTTCCTTCCGGCGCCGCGCGAACCGGGATCGGACGCAGCAGGCACCTCGATTTGTTTCAAGTTGGCAACAGAGTAGCAGCGCCGTTCGCAATCACCAAGAGCGCGAGGCCGAATTTCGCCAACGTCGCATTTTGCCAGGATCACGTAGGGGCAATGTCTTGCCGGTTGAATAGCCGGCTTCAATCAGGCATGTCTCAAATCCGGGTTCGAAGGGTTGGGCACATTAAATCAATGAGTTGCAGCGCATGATGACGACGCCATGAATTGGAGGCGCTATTTCTGGCCGGTCATAGGCATCGCGGCCGTGGCGTTCTCGCTGTGGCTGCTCATCCACGAGCTGCGCGGCATTTCGCTCGACGATGTCTGGGCCGGCATTGCCGCCATCCCGCCGCGCGATTGGGTGCTCGCGGCACTGAGCGCGGTCGTCGCCTATGCCTCGCTCGCCGGCTACGACCACATAGCGCTGCTGCATATAGGCAAAAAAGTATCGTGGCTGTTCGTCACGCTGTGCTCCTTCACCACTTACGCGGTGTCGCACAATATCGGCGGCTCGGTGTTTTCCGGCGCTGTCATCCGTTACCGCGCCTATGCCACGCGAGGGCTGACCGGCCAGGAGGTCGGTGTGCTGGTGGCGATCTGCTGGTTCACCTTCATCCTGTCCAGCGTTTTCCTCGGCGGCCTCGTTCTGCTGTTCGAGCCGCAGATCATCGATCGCTTCACCGGCGCGCCGCATCATGGCGCCGCATTCGCCGTGGGGTTCGCCATGCTTATCCTCGTCGGCACTTATGCCTTCGGCAGCTGGCTGCGGCTGAGACCATTGATGATCGGCAGCTTTCAGCTCCACTACCCGGCGCTGCCGATCGTGGCGCGACAGTTGCTGATCGGACCGGTCGAACTGCTGGGAGCCGCTGCAATCATCTATTTTGCCCTGCCGGAAGTCGGCAATCCCGGCTATTTCGTCGTGCTCGGCGTGTTCATGGTGTCGTTCTCGATCGGGCTTCTGTCGCATGCGCCGGGCGCGCTCGGCGTGTTCGAGGTCGTCTTCCTCACCGGACTTTCCGACATGGATCCGGTGGGCGTGCTTGCCGCGCTTCTGGTGTTCCGCTTGTTCTATCTCATCATTCCGCTGCTGATCGGCCTTGGCGTGGTGCTCTATTTCGAGCATTCGCAGTACAGCAAAGGCGGGAGTTGAAATCCCTGCCCGCTTCCGCGGCGAGCATCGGCAAAAAGCCTGCGATTGAACTCAGTTGCGGGCTTGACTATTTTCCGATGGCGGCTACAAGGCAGCGCTCGCGGCACATGAGCCGCCCGCATCGCTCGGCACCAGCCGCGCCTGCTGGGGAATAGGTTAACGGTAGACCCACGGACTCTGACTCCGTTAGTCCTGGTTCGAATCCAGGTTCCCCAGCCACTTGATTTTGCTACGCTTTTCCCGTTTTTCATTTGGAACATTTCAGGTCAGTTGGACGCTTGGTTGGGAGAATTTGTTCTCTTTTCGAGCTTCCGAATGGCAGATTCTCCGAGCGCGGGATCACGGTTGAGGTAGTGCGCATCGAGGATCGATCGCACGTCGCGAAGGCTGTGCCCGGTGATTGTAGCGATCTCCGCTTCCGTGCATCCGGCTATCGCAAGGCGGGTGACGGCGGTGCCGCGAAGATCGTTGAAGGTGACGCCAACGATCCCGGCAGCGGCACATGCCTTCCGCCACGATGACCGGAAGCCGTCCGCCGTCCAAGGTTCCTTGTCGCTGTTGAGCAGGATTAGGCCAGCCTTGCCGCGATCGGCGTCGAGAGCGGCTTTCAACGGGGCGCCGACCGGGACTTGCACACGTGCACCGGTCTTTCCTTGCTGGAGCCGGATCACCTTACCATCGTATTGCGTCCACGCGAGGCGCAACAGGTCGCCCTGGCGCTGGCCGGTCCAAAGGGCAAGGATAAGCGCAAGGTGCAAATGCTTCGGCGCGCTGGCGAGGAATGCGGCTTCGTCGGCATCGGTCCAGACGAATTCGGCGCGGCTGCCGCGATAAACGCGCCCGCCCTTTTCGCAAGGATTGGCGATGACCAGCCCGCGACCGTGCGCCCATGACAGGATGCGTGCCAAAACCTGCCACGAATAATCCGCCTGCCGGCGTGAGGCCTTGGCGCGCTTGTCCCGCCAGTTCATGAAGATGTCGCGGGTGCGGCGGTCGGCGAGCGCGGAGAGCGGGAAATCGCCGAAGTCCTTTTCGATGACCTTGATCAGGCCCACGTAATCGCGACGGGTGCGCGGAGCGAGGTCATCCCATAACGTAGTGGCCTGGAAGCCTTGAAGGATCGATAGCAACACGCCGCGCGGCGGCTCGATCTTGCGGGCAACGGCGGCGTTGTACGCCGCAATGAATTCTGGCTCGCCGGGCTTGCCGGGGAGCGAAGGCCCGCCCTTCCAAGCATAGTAGAAGGTCTTGGTCGTGCCATCGGCGAGCTTCTTCTTGACGCTGTTCAGGCCCTTCAATCTAACCCGCATGGTTCGCCATCCATTTGTCGAGTTCGTTCGCCGGTTCCGGCGCTTGTCCTACTGCGACGACCACGATCTTGCCCGTCGGGTCTATCTCGACGCGCGCCACCTTCATGCCAGCCGACGCCGCTGCCTTGATGGCGCGGGATACATCGACTTGACGGAAGGAAGCGGCGCGAGCGGCCATCAGTTAACGCGCCCCAGCGGCCGGACGGGCATACCGGCCTTAGCCATCGAATGCATGAAGCCGCCCACTACGACATCCAAAGGCAAATCGAGCGCCTCGGCCATCTTGTCGAACGACGGCTCCTTTTTGCCAGCTTTCCACAACTTCGCGATGCGCGCCTGCAGCCGCTTCGAGCGGCGCTTGAACGCGGCGCTCTCCATGTACTCGATCAACTCGATCTCGTTGCGCTGGGTGATCATGCCGGACGCCCCTTCGGACAGAAGGGGGACGTCTGCAAACCAGTGGATGCCTTTGCTTTCCACTCTGCGCTGCTTCGGCCCGGCCATCTTTCTGGGTGCCAGAAATCTTCAATGTCGATGCCGAGGTCGCTCGCGCGGCGGCGAAGCTTGGCTGCAAGTCGTGTGATATTGACAGTCACGACGTTAGATGGAGCAACGAACTCGGCCGCGATCTGGGCAAATGCACCGCATACGCAAATAGGCTCGGCGCCGGCCATATCGACCACTCCGTAGAGTATCTCGGCCGATGGCTTCTTGCCGTCGACCAAGGCGGCGCTCCCGTCGCAAACTTCCTGCCAGCGATCCGTGAAGACCATGAACGCCCGTGCGGCAATCTCGGCGGAGCGCTCGCGCGAGATAGCGAGATTCTCATAGAGCTCGTCGGCGAGCATCATCAGGAAGGTCGCCGTATCGGTGAAGCCTCGTGCAGCTTCCCTTTCAGGATCGTCGCCCCACACAGCGGGAACCTGGCCGCGCTGCCGCAGCGACTTGAACGTGTTCACTTCCATGCCAACGAGGGCACAGAAGCTTTCGCGATTCAGAAATTTGACCATTGAAATGCCTTTGGATGGTTGCACACTGCACCCGACCTAGCACGCCCGGGTGCAGTGTGCAACCAAAATCAATGACGTGTAGCCGCCATAGCCTCCAGCATGTCCCAAGCGGCGTCGCGGTTTCGATGCTTGCCCGGAATCCGGACCCAGCATTGCCGAGCGAAGATTCGCGCATGTGGATCATCCTCGTCGGGATGCGTATCGGTCATGAGCGCCGTCCAATCGCAACTCCGCGACTTGAGGCGCATCACATCGATAACGAACCAACCCGCCGGCATCTCGTCAAAAACAAGCCTGCCGATCATGACAGCACTCGCGCCGCGAACCGCTCGTCAAGTTGGCTAATCGCATAACCACCGTGGGAAGGGTGAGACACGGGATAGACGGTCGCGCTCCACATGGTGGCGCCGGCGCGATCGCGACCCCAGTAGAAATCGTCAAGCGCGTCCGACAGCTCTCGCATTAGGCGGACTACGCGAGCTTGTGGATCTTCCGAAGATTTGTTCATGTGGCACTTCCTCCAAAGGTTGAGGAAGCCCGGCGCAACGCCTAGCGAATCGTGATCGGAATGATAAATCTGGTGTCGGTCACTGCGAGGCCCTGCAAGGCTTCCGGTGGCAAGTGCCCGTCGACTGCTTCCAACAGTCGGCGGGTGCGCGTAACGTCCGCTTATTCGATCGAATCGTCAAGCGCGAGGCTGCACCCAAAGGGGAGAGTGATTTTCATGCAAGATGGCACCTATTCGATCGCAGCGACGGCCGAGAGCGGTGCGTCAATCCTGGTACTCAGAATTGAAGACGGCTCTATCCGCGGGAACGACACGTCGGGCACCCGGTATCGTGGAACGATCGCTCCGGGACCTACCGGCGGGTTTCGCGTTTCATTGGAAGCCACATTTCCCACCGGAACATTTGGCATCTGGGGCACATCTCCTGGCGATACTTTCCAGACGCGACGGTTTGAAGCCGAGGTGCCCGAGGGATTCTTCGCCGACCGTGTTCCCTACAAGTTGCCGGGATACGATATGACGCTGACGGCTGTTCGCATTCCAGACGAGAACGGCTTCCTGGCGGACGAAGATGGCCTAGATCGGTACATTGACATCCTCGACGACGTTCGGAAGGCATGGGCCGCCCATCAGGAATAAGCCAGTCGCGCTACTCTGCCGCCTCGCAACGGAAGCGTGACGAACTGGCGCATGGCTGGCTGCAGAACCGCTGCCCGGATTCCTTAAGCCTGAAGACCTTGCCGCAGTGCTCGCATGTCTTTTCTGGCAACGTGCGGTAGGCGGCGCCCATACACTTGGCGTTGCAGTATTTCGCGCCCCTACCGTTCGGCGGCCGGAACATGGTACCGCATACCAGGCACGCCTGCTCGAAGATCGTGCGGCGCGCATCGGCGCCGGCGGCGCGCGAGCATTCAACGGTGCAATAGCGACCGTTCCGGCTCCGCTGGACGAACAGCCCGCCGCAACGCTCGCAATCGCGCGTCTTGACCTTCTCGGCGCGGTGGGCCGCCCAAAAAACCATCCACTCCGCTTTCGACATCTGGGTGCCAGACCGATAGTGCACCTTGTCGGCGTGCGAGCGCCGGCAAAGATCGCTGCAATATTTCGTCTGCCTCCCATCGCGGAGATCGATCGCCGTGGGCTTGTGGCAACCTTCATTGGCGCATGTCAGCCGTTCGGTTCGATCCTCAGTATATTCGGCCTGTCCTTGCTGCCAGGTTGGCCGCCTTGCACCAATCTGCCGAAGGGCGGCGTCGACCACGTCGGCGGCGGCGACGTCGGCGGCGGACCACGACCAGCCGGCCAGACAAAGGCTCGAACGTAGCCCGTGTCGGACGGAGCCTTCGAACGCAAAGTAGGTCGGAAGGCCGCTTTTGAGAACGGCCGCCGTCGTGTCGATCAGATGCCGGCGCCGATCGCGACTAAGCACGCGTGCGCGCGGCTTGGGCTTGTCCACCTGTCGCGGCTTCCACGGTACGCGGGCAAGCATGTCGTCACCGCCTTTCCGTCATCCATCGGCTTTGCACCACGACCGGCGGCGGCACCCGAGCCGCGGGCGGCGCCCGCAAATCGTCCTCGCGCTGGTCGAGCGGGATTTGCACCGCCGCTCGAGCCGCGAAGGCATAGGTGAGACAATCGAGCGCTTCGGCTTGGGCGCCGGGGATGCGCTCGAAGCGGTGGATGGGGCGCCCGCGGATGAACCGAACAACTCGGCGCTCGCTGGCGAGCTGCTCAAAATAGGTCGGCTCCAGCTCAGCGGAAAAGCGTATGCCCTTGGCGCGGGCCAGGCGGGAAACGATGATTGTCTTGACGGTATCGACGCCGACAATCCACAGACGGCCGCCCTTGGTCTTACTCTTCGAGAAGGCGATTGACGGCCGCGATCCCGGCGCGCCCTTGATAGCCATGACGCGGCGGCCGGCGCGCGGAAAGCAGAACCGGTAGACGCAATCCGTCCAGTCACCATCGCCGGAATCGACGCACGCCGCATCAACCTGCAGCTCGCCGCCGTGCGGGTGCTTCCAGCGGGTGCGCAGGAGCTTTTCCAGTTCCTGCCAGGTCTCGTTATCGTCAGGGCTTCCCCAGATGACCATATGGCCCAGGATCAGGCATTCCCCCTCCCGCGACCATCCGCAGATCGAGCATTCCAAGCGATCGTCCTGCACGTCGACGCCGATGGTGATCACCACGACCTCGGCCGGAATCCGGTCGAGGGAAAAGCCTTCGGCGCGGGCGGCAAGCGCGTTTTCGTCAATGGTTTCCGCCTCGTCCCGCCAGCCCTGCCCCAGGAAGCGCGTGACGAACGTTTTCAGGCGCTCGCTATCGTCTTTCTTCAGCAAGAAATCAGCAGCAAGCTTTCCCCAGGAAGCGTTTGCAAGCAGCGAGACAAGCGCATTGAGCCGAAAGCCGGCATGGCCGTTTGCCTCGCCGGTGGCGCGCCAGCGGCCTTTGCGGACCATCGCCGGCTTGTGCTTCTCGTCGACCAGGACGCCGCAGGACGGGCAGCAGAAGGTCGCCGTATGCGGTTTGTCGGGTTCCCATTGGATATGCTGCCACAGGATCTCGGTGAAGGCGCCGCAGTCGGGACAAGGCACCTCGAAAACCCGCCGATCGCTCTGGGCATAGAGCGGCAGGATCAGGCTCGTTTCCTCGTCGCCAGGCGTGCTTCCGATGATGATCTTGCGGTCGCCGAAGGAGTGCGTTCGATCGATGGCCAGGTCGATCGGGCTGCCCTCGTCGGTCAGCACCATCCCGTCGACCTCATCGCAAAGCAGGATTCGCGCCGTCGGCCCTCGAAGGTTTCGCGGCGCGCGGGCTGCTACGAAATGCAGGGAGCCGCCGTCGAATAGCCGATGCAGGATGGTCGAGCGGTGCTGGCCCGTTCGATCGCCAAGTTTTGGTGATGGAAGCTTGCCTTCGAGGTTCGGCGAGGCCTCGAAGATGCGTTCCAGTTCCGAGACCATGACGCGCCGGCAGTCGGCATCAGTCGGCAGGACGCTAAGGATCGGCGCCGGAGCCTCTGCGATGTGGTAGGCGGTCACGGCGTGCAGCAGAGTGGAAAAGCCGACGCGCACCGGCTTGACCAGGGTTATGCGCTCGATTGCCGGATCCTCGACGGCCTCGACTATGCCCCGGTGCCACGGCCACAGACGCATCGGGCCGGGATCGGCGCATACCTCGCGCGGCAGGACGACGTTGCCTTCGATCCATCGGGACAGCGATTTACGACGACGCATGGGCGTTTTTTCTCACTGACTGACGTGTCGGGCTGCGCCGCCCCGCATACGAATCGGGCAGACAGGACCCGCGCCACCCGTCGAGGATGACGCGGAGGGGGCGGGCCGCGCCCCATGACATCGCGTGTCAGCCGGCGATCTGCGGTGCGAGGCGCACCCGTGCGGTAGCCGCGCCGGAGCCGGCCTCAGCCACAGCCGAGCCGATCGGCTGGTTGTCGCCCTCGGTGCTGCTGTCATCGGTGGTGACGACCTTGGCGTCGTCGTCCCAATAGATGGCTTGGCCGAACGTCACGGCGCCCGTTGCCTTCGGCAGATCGAAGACGCCGACGGTTGCCAGCTCGAAGTCCTCGCCCTCGGCCGCGTCGGTAGAGGCCACGCCGAAGAGGCTGTCGTAGAGAATGCCATCCCCGGAAGACACGCCGCCGGCGGGCGCGGTCGCGGTGATGACGTTGCCGGCCTGCACATAGTTCTTCATGTCGAAAGTCCTTTCGATGAGGTGAAATAGAACACGCCACCCGGCCCGCGGCCGTTGACGCCCGCGATCTGGCGTTCAAGGTCGGCTATGGCCGCAGCCAGTTCGGCGTCGCTGCGGTACTCGGTCTTGCTGTCGCCATGCTGCGCAGAACGCAGGCCCGTGGCGCGGGCTCTGCGCAGCGTGTCGAGTTGGGACTGGAGTTCCGCGAGCGTGGCCATCTTACGAGTGCACCAAGCCCTGGTTCATGTACCAGCCGCGGTAGTCGGTGAAGGCGGCACCGAAATCGAGGCGGACCTTGACTTCCACGCCGTCGACCTCGAAGCCGGCGCGCGTTTCAGTCTGCGGACCTTCGGCGCCCTGCAAATAGGCGTATTCCAGCCCCTCGAAGGTTGCCGGGTCGGCCGCGATGTACCAGCGGATTGCCGAAGTAAGGCGGGCTTCTACAAGCAACTGCAGCTTGCCGGAGAACGGATTGACGTCGTCGACGGTGGCAGCCTGGATGGATGCAAGCAGCTTTTCGCCAGCGGTTTCCAGTTCCGGCGGAACAACCAGAAACTTCGGCGTCACGTTGATGCGCTTGCCCGACAGGCCGGTCTGCTTGCGCATGGCCAGGCGGCCGGCGCCCAGGCCGTCGATTGCTGAAGCGCCGGCGAGGTCGACGGCGGTGGCGGCAAGATTGCCGTGATCGGCGTGGAAGAGCTTCTTGGTGTCGCTCATCGTCGGGCCGAGACCGGAGCCGGTGATCAGCAGATCGACAAGAAATTGCGCTTCGAAGTCAGCGGCGGCAGCGCCCATCTTGCCGGCCAAATCGGTGAAGGCGCCGAGATCGTCATTGACGATAGCTTTGCGGGACAGGCCGACGATCTTGCCGAAAGTGTCGATCTTGTACGTTTCGGCGGCTTCGGCCATCGAGCCGTATTTGTATTCGCCGGCCTCGTTCACCTTCTCCAACGTCGGCGCCTCGCCGAGCTGGATGCTAGTCTTGGCGCGGAAGTCGCGGGCGGTGGTCTGGCGAGCCACGGCCTTGAGCGTTGCCGGTGCCGCCTGGTAGGCCGCGCGAAGCGTGCGGTTGGCGGTATCGGCAAAGATCAGCGGGAAGTCGCTGGTAGTGTTGAGCGCTCGCGTGATGGTCTCGGCTGCCGAAAGGCCGGTGGTGGCGAGACCGCGCAGGCGCATCATCTCGCGCGCCATGTCCAGCGTGGTCATGCCGACGAACGGCCGGGCCTGCTCGGAAAGCTGGTGGCGAGGATTGGCGCGCAGATAGAGCGCCTCGCCCATGCGCGTGGCAATCTGCCCCGGGTCGTCCTGGTTGGCGATCGAGGTCACGCGGGCCTGTGGCGTCGTGCGGTTGCCGGTTTGGCGAACGCTTTCGATCGCGGCAGCGCGGGCCTGGTCGACGGTCGCTTCGCTGTCGATCAACTGGTCGGCGAAATCGTTGCCGAGATTGAACGTGGTCGCGAGCGCACGGATTTCCTGGTTGGTCTGCGCACGCGTCATTGAAGGCGCGGGTGCGGGCGAAGGCGTGGGAGCCGGCGCAGGTGCGGGCGCCGGAGCGGCGGGAGTAGTCATTTCGGGACTCCGAGTTTTGGCCCCGGCATCGGCTCCGACCGGGACAAGGGAAACTTCATGCAGCGCCCATTTGGTGACCGTGCGCACCCGGAGCCCCGCAGGGTCCAGACGGTCCTCAAAGTCGATGACGCCGTAGCCAACTGACACGTTTCGGATGATGCCGGTCGCCACGTCGCGAAAGATCGCGTCGGCGCTCGGGCGTTCGGAAAACTGCACCTGCACAATGAGGTTGCCGCCTTCCATGCGCACGGCGCGCACGACGCCAAGCACGCGGTCGAGGCCATCCTGGCGGTGACTGTCGAGCAATGGCATGCCGTCGGCGCGCGATAGGTCGACGGCACCGTTCGCCAGCGATAGCACCTCCGCGAAATCGCCTTCCATGTCGCGGCGCATGACGCCGGCGCCGGTGGATGCGATCAGCTCGACGGTGCGGGCTTTTGCATCGACGCTATGCGGCGCGAATGAAAGCGCCCTGGTGTTCTGGTCGATAACGGTCATTGCACGGTCTCCGGCGGCGGTGCACTGGATGCCGCGGCGGCGGGCGCCTTGCGGGCGAGGCCGAGCTTGGCGGCGCGCGCCTGGTCCGCGGCGATCTCCGCGTCGACCTGCTCGACATCGTAGCCGCGCTCGGCGACGATCTCGGCACGCGAGCGCAACAGATTGTCCATTTCCAGCACGGCAGCCGCGGCGTCCTTCTGCGGATCGACCCAGGGCCATGCGGGCGGCAGCCACTTGGCGCCGAAGGCAGCACGGTCGCGCTGATAGGCGGCGGCCGGGACATTGCCGGCGAGGATCTGATAGCGGATGAAGCGTTCCCAGGCCGGCCGGCAAAGCTGGTGGATTACGGTGTGGTGCTGGACCTGCTCGGCGAAGCGCCGGAATTCAAGCAGCGCGGCGCGCGAGCTTGAATAGTTCACCTGGCTGTAATCGCCGGTGAGCATTTCGTAGGTGACGCCGGCGCCGGCTGCGATCATGCGCAGAATGCCCGTAGCGAAGCCGACGGCGTTGCCCTGGTCGGGCGTGTCGGGAAATTCGACGGTCTTGCCGGGCGGCAAGCTGACCATCGCGCCGGGCTCAAGGCTGACGCTCGGCGGGATGCCGGTGGTCTCGCCATAGGGATTCGCCCCGTCGGCATCGACGACAAAGCCGGCATGAAGCGCGGCGACCTTTGCCCGCACAAGCATAGCGTCGATCAGCTGGTCGAGCTCGTGAGCGGACAGCAGCACCGGCGCGAACCATGACAGCCCGCGCACCTGGCCGGGGAACAGCGGCCGGAAGAGATGGATAACCTCACTCGCCGGCCACCGCTCGGAGACCAGCGGCATGCCGGCGAGGATATCGCCCGGTGCGTGCGGGCGAAGCCAGTAGGCGACAATTCGGCCGTTTGCAGAAAACTCGACGCCTTGCACGATCGAGCCGCCGCCCGTCAGCAGTAATGACTTGGCGCGGTCGAGTTGTTCCGGGTGAAGCCGACGGAGTTGCGGCGCGCCGTTCATCGGGTCCGCCGTCCATATGGCGAGGCCTTCCCCGAAGGTCACCATGTCGCGCACCGCCGTAGCCTGTTGGCCGTAATGGTCGGTGCGCCCTTCGGCGTCGGCCTGGTCGGTCCATGCCGTCCAGTTGCGCGCAAGCCGGCCGCGCGCGATTTCTTCGGGATGAAGGGGCCGCGGCGTGATGCCGGTGCCGATCAGGTTGGAGGTTGCCGCCTCGACGATGCGGGCGCCGTGCGGATTGTTCAAAACGAAGCCGACGGCACGGGCAGCGATCGTGGAAGCGTCGGTTAAAATGGCGCGGCCAGGGTCGCGCATCTGGCGATCGTCTGCCCACCGGCGCCCACCGGCGCCCGCCTCGAGGCCACCACGCGTCAACGCGCGCCAGGCGAGACCGATGCGAGTCGTGAGGCCGCTCATCGGCCGCACCTCGTCGTCTTGCTTTCGAGGATGGAAATCATTGGCACCGCCGCGCCGATGTAGGATTTGAATCCTATACCTGAACAGCAAGTGATAAGCAACGGCTTATAGGAATGCCATCCTATGGCCGCGACGGACAAAGGGATTCCGGCAAAGTTGCCAGCGTCAACCAGCGCTGACGAGAATGTGGGCCTCTCGCAGAAGCGAAGTCCACTCATAGCCAAGTAGGGCGATAAGGTTTCTGGCCTGCTCTTCGGTTATGCCCGTCTCGTCCACCAGGCGTCGAATGAAATAGCCGTCATCGGTCCTGCCGGGTGGCCCATGCTCTTCTTTGGCCATTAGCGTTGTCCTGTTTAAGCCCAACGGACCTACCGACCTTCTGTTCCTCCATGCGCCCGTGTTCTCCGCCGGGCTCTTGGGTCTGTTCCTTCGGTCCTGCAGCGTGGACGCACTACCCCCTATGAAGGGGGCAATGCATCAAGCGACTGTTCCTTTCGGGAGCCTTTGCTTAGTGCCTCGGATCGCCGGCTTCTCTTTCGAGACGGAACGGGGTCAGCCTGTCGTTCCTCACCGGTGCTACCACAACTGGCGGCGCAAGCGCGGGCCGATCCGTCGACCTCGCGCTGCGGTAGATTTCCTACTTCCTTGGTGTTCTATCCTCGCGCAGGCGGTCTACGGCCCGGTTGAGGCATTCTGCTTGCCCGGTGGCCCTTGCGGTCATGTTCCCGCAGTGAGTGGCCGAAGTCGGAGGGCTGTCGATGTCAACCAATGGTTGACACTATGCGAGGCGGAACTGGTTCCCCCTCGTCGGTGTCACCTTGCCCTTGCGGGCGAGCTCGATAGCGATCGAAAGGCCGATCGCCTCTTTCGCGCGCCACGGGATTTCGCGGGATCTGGCCTCGCCCTGAATAGCGGCCTGGCCGATTTCGAGAGCTGAAGCGCAGCGGTTGCGCCGGATGTAGGCAAGGCCTTGCGCCTCGCGCGTGTCGCGGTTCCTAGCCTTCATGCCGCCCTCGCATTCCAGCCGATCAGGCCGCTTTCGGTGAGGGTCTGGCGAAGGCGGTTCAACTCGCCCTCAGTGTCGACAAGCACAGATTCGACCGGTTGGCCGCGACGATGGATATTCAGCGCGAAGCCTCGGCCGAAAGCCTCGTAGGTGAAATAGGATTTGGTGCCGATCGCCTCGGCGGGATTGGGGCGCTCGAAGCGCTTGGCGCCCCGGCGGAGGTCGCGAGGCCCGTTCATGCCGACCTCCGCAACTCGGTCGCGAGCCGGCAGGCGTCACATGCTTGTTTGGCCGAGAGGTCGAATGCCCGGCGCATATTGGGGATGATCGGGCGCGGCGGGTTAGCCTGATTGGCAAGCCACGCGGCGGCCTGACGAACGGCCGAGATTTCGGTTGGCAGATCGGCCGTATCTATTTGATATTGCAAGGCCGCTTTTCTCCGCAGTTGGGAGAAAAACGTAGCGAGATCAACAAGGCGGGATGGACTCTGACTCCGTTAGTCCTGGTTCGAATCCAGGTTCCCCAGCCAGTTTCTTCGCATCGGTTGCTGATTGTGGGAATGCGTGCCGACGCTGTCCCATCCGCGTCCCAGCGCATAGGCGGCCTTCAACCGCTTACTTCGAGCCTTTCACGGCCAAGTGCCGGTGCCGTTCGAAGATCGCCAGTTTGTGCCCATATGTCATCCGCACCTCGGATCGGCATCCTTCGCATCTGAAGGTTTTGATGCTCTTGATCCAGGAGCCCTTCCTGACGATCGTCCTGGAGCAGCGCTGGCATTGAAACATCAGATTCTTGTCGTGCAGGTCGTTTGACAGCGGCATCATCCCTCCTGGACGAGCAGGCCGTGCCGACATGCCCCTCGCCCACTATACCAGACGCTGCAGCACAGAACCGTGACAGAAGTCACATGCATGGTTGCAAGCATCGCCAACATTCCTGCTTGGCCAATGCCGGATCGATGCGCCATATATTAGCAATCTACGATATGTTAACGGCTACACTGCAGCCTGTTCGAATCGGGAAGTCTCCCGATCGACGATCCGGCACCCGGTGTGCCGAGACGCTCGACCGATGCGGAGCAAAACGCATGAGTGTCGAAACAGCATTGGCGCAGCTACTGCGCATGATCCACCGTCGCGCCCTGAACTTGGCGGCACTGCCGGACGATGAGAGAGATCCATATTACGACAGCATCCGCCGATCCTGTTGCGGAGCGGCCGAGCACATCGGTCAATCCCCCGATGATGCCGCCATCACCGCAAACAGCATGGTCGAATTTACCCGGGCGATGGTCGGTATCATTGAGGCGGGGCGCGGGTAAATCGCACGTCGACACGCTCGCGACGAGCTCGGGAGGTGTCGAGAAGCGCGGCTACGGCGCGTTGCCTGCGGCTCGCGAGGTGATCATTGCCATGCGCAGCCCGACGATCGGGCTTCCGAGCGATCGCTATCTCAGATCCCGCCCCAAATGTTCGAGGACAGATGCTTGGTTGTCGGCATCACCGGCCAGCAAATATCCAGCTGATTGTCGGACGGCATACCGTTCCGCATCCGCGTTAGGTTGCGGGCATCCTGCGCATATTTCAAGGCCGCGCCCATGCGGTTCAATGTCTTCAGGATCGACATAAAGTTTATCCTCAATTCGCCATGGCTGTAACGGGGGTCCCGTCGCCTTCATGATGGCGCTTTAGATGATCGCCGATCGTTTCCGCCGCATTGCACGCAAGCGCAAGGCTCGTAACGAGAACGACCGCCTTTGAAACATTCGTATGCAAACAACCCGTATTAGCTTGCAAGGCGTCCGGCCGGCTTGGCTACCGCCGTTGCCCGTTTCGAAACAAATTTGCGCTCAAGCGCCATCAAACCGAAACCAAACTACAGGAAAACCGCAATCGACCGGCTCGACCGGAATTTAAACAGAGGAAAAATCGAAATGTCCAAGATTGTTCGCAATGCAATTCTCGCCCTTGTTGCTGTCGCCGGTCTGACTGGTTCGGCCTATGCTCAGCAGACGACCGTCAATTCGTGCAGCAACCATGACGATTACTATGGCACGTGCCTGGGCGCCGCCAACAACGGTCACCAGGAAGGCCGTGGAAGCAATCTTCGTTAATCGACTATCCGCCGAAAAGAGCCCCGCAGGCATCTCGCCAGCGGGGCTTTTCGTGCTTCACCGCACCCTACCGGAAGACCTATACTCACGCCCTGGGTTGTTGGGTCAATGTCTCAAAGTTCGGAAAAAACGGCATTCTCGAAGTCCGACGAGTGATGAAACTCGCTGGTGACCACGCGCAGCTAGCGCGCCGGCAGGCCATCCCCCAACGTAATCACGGCGAGGCCAGGCGGCCGTTAAGGGTATCCCAGCCGCCGCATTTCATTAGCGTTAACTAATTGTAGACCGCGCTGTCCTATTCTGACACAGCGCGGTCTACTGCCACACAATGACCGTGCAGGCGGCTCTGGCCCAACGCACCCCCCGCACCCAGCCGGAGCCGCCACTTCTCACCATACTCGGCCGGGTTGAATTAACCCTTACCAAATATCCTTTCTGGTGTGTTTCGCAGAAAGGTCGCCTTGCGATCAAATGCTCAGTCGGTCGAGCACGGCGCTGTGCCCTGACCGCAGTTCCGTTGCCATGAACCGCTCTCGTAACAAGCGGTGCCTGGGGTCGCAGCAGGTAAGCCCGGTTTGTTGAGCCCAGTCAGTCTTCGGAAAAATCGATCATTATAACTCGAATAATTCGTTGGAAAGATTGGTTCTGGAATGGCATTTCGGTGGCGAACGCGCCTGGAGAATTCGATTGTCTTTCCTGCCCACCATCGCGAACGATCTTCCAAACAGCCTGAACCCGGCCAATGCCGGACGCGAGCGCCCCGCCCTCGCTTCGGTCTCCACCGGCGTCGTGCCGGGACTGGTCCTGGTGGCGATGGTCACCAGCGTCGCCTATTCGGCGCGCGGCCTCTCCGGCCTCACTTTGTTCAGCCCGATGATCCTGGCTGTCGTCGCCGGCATGATCTATTCCAACGTGCTCGGCGTGCCCGCCGATGCCAAGGCCGGCATCGCCTTTTCGCAAAAGCGGCTGTTGCGCTTCGCCATCGGGCTGCTGGGCTTCCAGCTCACGCTCGGCCAGGTGGCGGGCATCGGCTTTGTCGGCGTCGGCATCGTCGCGGCCACGCTGGGCGCCACCTTCCTGTTCACGGTCACGCTCGGCCGGCTGATCGGCGTCGATGCCAAGCTCGCGCAGCTGATCGCCGCCGGCACCTCGATCTGCGGAGCCTCGGCGATCGTCGCCACCAACATCGTCACCGATGCGCGCGACGAGGACGTCACTTATGCCGTCGCCGCGATCACGCTGTTCGGCACCATCGCCATGCTCGGCTTTCCGCTGCTGGCGCCGGTTCTTGGGCTCGACCATCACGCATTCGGTCTGTGGGCGGGAGCCTCGATCCATGAGGTGGCGCAGGTGATCGGCGCCGGCTTCCAGAACGGCACGCTTGCCGGCGAGACGGCGACCGTCGCCAAGCTGACGCGCGTCGCCATGCTGGCGCCGATGGTGATCGCGCTCGGCGTCATGGCACGCCGCGGCAGCGGCGATGCTACCGGCGCCAAGCCGCCCATGCCCTGGTTCGTCGTCGCCTTCGTCGCGGTCGTGACGCTGAACGGCCTGGTTGCGGTCCCGGCCCAGATCCATACCGCGTTCGCTTTGGCCGCGCAGGTGATGCTGACCATGGGGCTCGCCGCCATGGGCCTTCAGGCCGATATTTCCCAGCTGCGCTCGCGCGGTCTTCGGCCTCTGATGCTGGCCTTCTCGGCCTTCCTCTTCATCGCGGGCTTCAGCCTGACACTGGTGAAGCTCGTTTGAGGCAGGCCGAGACCGACCTCACCTCAGTCCTCGTCATCGCCCTCGAACTGACAGGCCGCGACATAGATCGCGGCGAGTTTCTCGATGCCCGCCTGGTCTTCCTTGTCGAAGCGGCCGGGCAGCGGACTGTCGAGATCGAGCACGCCGAACGCGCCTTCGGCATCGCGCAGAAGCACGACCAGCTCCGAGCGCGAATCGGCATCGCAGGCGATGTGGCCGGGAAATTCGTTGACGTCCTTGACCAGCATCGACATGTCGAGCTCGATGGCCTTGCCGCAGACACCCTTGCCGACGGCGATGCGAACGCAGGCGGGCTTGCCCTGGAAGGGCCCGAGCACCAGCTCGTCGTCAGAGGCGAGGAAATAGAAGCCGGCCCAGTTAAGGTCGGGCACCATCTGATAGATCAGCGCCGCGGTGTTGGCGGCGTTGGCGACGGAATCGCCTTCGCCTTCCAGCAGCGCCTTCAATTGCACCGCCAACTCCTTGTAGAAGGCCGGCTTATTGCTTGTGTCGATTGCCGTTGCAGCAAACATCGCTTGATCTCTCCGTTGCAAGCCGGCCGTGCGGCCAGCTACAGTTCACCTCTCTTTGCCACCAAAACCGCCGCCGGGAAACAGCCTATCGTGACCTCCAGCCATTCCAGAATAGCAAGGGCCAGGACGATCCGGATCGCCGCCGCCGTCATCCGCGACGACGGCGGCAGGCTGCTTCTGGTGCGCAAGCGCGGCACGAGCGCCTTCATGCAGGCCGGGGGCAAGATCGAGCCGGGTGAATTGCCTGCCGCCGCCCTTGCGCGCGAATTGCGCGAGGAGCTGGGCATCGTCGTCGATCCGGGCGCTGCTTCGCATCTCGGCTCCTTTTCTGCGCCCGCCGCCAATGAGCCGGACGCCTGCGTCGAGGCCGAGCTGTTCGAACTCACCATCACCGGCGAGCCGATCCCGGCGGCCGAGATCGAGGAGATGATGTGGTTGAAGCCGGAGCTGGCAAGCGGCATGGAACTCGCTCCGCTTACCTCCGATATCGTGCTCCCGCGCTACGGCCGCCAGCCATGAATTCACACAATGTGGAAAAACAGGCGGCGGGCGGAGCGCCCCTCACCTTTGCGGTGCTGGTCTTTCCCGGCTTTCCGATGATGGCGTTTTCGTCCGTCATCGAGCCGCTGCGCGCCGTCAACATTCTTGCGAAGCGCGACTGCTACCGCTGGGTGATCGTCGGCGCCGATCGAGGCACGGTCGAGGCCTCCAACGGTGTCGTCATCCAACCGGGTTTTTGTGCCACCGACGCGCCGAAGGTCGACCGCATCGTGGTGTGTTCCGGTGGCGATGCCGATCATGTTGTGGCTGATGAGGCGATGAGCTGGATCCGCAAAAGCCTGCGCGGCGGCGCGCATATCGGCGCTGTCGCCGACGCCGCATTCTTCCTCGCCCGCGCCGGCCTGCTCGACGGCCATGCCTGCACCTTGCACTGGACCAGCCAGGCAGCCTTCAGCGAGGCTTTTCCGGATATCGAGCTTCGGCGCGATCTCTTCGTCATCGACCGCAAGCGCTTCACCTCGGCCGGCGGCGTCGGCAGCCTCGACATGATGCTGGAAATCATCACGCAGGACTATGGCGCCGAGATCGCGGCGGGCGTCGCCGAATGGTTCGTGCACTCGCCATTGCGGTCGAGCGTCGACCGCAAGCTGATGCCGCTCAGGCTGCGCACCGGCGTGCAGAACGAGCTGGTGCTGTCGGCCATCGCCATCATGGAGGATGCGGTCGAGGAAAGGCTCGGCATGGCGGAGCTGGCGGAACGGCTCGGCGTCTCGCCCGACAAGCTCGAGCGCAGTTTCCGCGCCGAGCTGGATATCTCGCCCAATGGATACTACCGGCGGCTGCGGCTGAAGCGGGCAGCCGACCTGCTGGCGCATTCGACGCTGATGGTGCGCGATGTGGCGCTGGCTTGCGGGTTCGCTTCCATGTCGAGCTTTGCAAGGGCGTTTCGTGAGGAGCATGGGCACGCGCCGAAAGCGATGCGAAGGCACTAGGTGGAGTGGTGCGGCTCCACGCTCCTTCGTCATCCTAGGGTCTGCGCGCGTCGCTTCGCTCCTCG
This sequence comes from Mesorhizobium argentiipisi (SeqCode), assembly GCF_037179585.1. Classification (NCBI taxonomy): domain Bacteria; kingdom Pseudomonadati; phylum Pseudomonadota; class Alphaproteobacteria; order Hyphomicrobiales; family Phyllobacteriaceae; genus Mesorhizobium; species Mesorhizobium argentiipisi (SeqCode). The sequence goes on along the minus strand of NZ_JAPYKO010000009.1, from coordinate 16,493 downwards.
CTCGCCCTAGAATGACGAAGTTATGATGCGGCATCCGGCACGACAATCGCGGAATTCCGCACAAGCCTAAAACCGTACCCGGCTATGTTCTCCGCAACAGGAGGCTGCGCATGAGCATCGTCGTATTCGACCCCGACAGCACCGAAGATGTGGACTTCAAGGACCGCATGCGCCATCCGGTAGCGGCCGATCCGGCCGGCGGCATGTGGCTTTCCGACACGGAGCCGTCCTTCATCGATGCCGACGCGCTGCGCAAGGGTCGGCTGGCCAAGCTGCGCGCCTGGATGCGGGAGGCAGGCTATGGCGGCGTCGTTTTGTTCGATCCCTACAACCAGCGCTACGCCACCGGCTCGCGCAACATGTTCGGCTATTTCCTGCGCAACTCGACCCGCTATTTCTTCGTGCCCACCGAAGGGCCGATCGTGCTGTTCGAATATCCGCAAAGCTATCATGTCTCGATGGTGCTCGACACGATCGACGAGGCGCGGCCGTCCAAGCTCGTCTGGTCGTCGGTGTCGGGCCGCGACGACGAGACCGCCGGGCCGTTCGCCGACGAGATCACCGAGTTGCTCAAGAAGCATGGCGGCGGCTCGATGAAGCTTGGGCTCGACCGCTGCAGCCATCTGCAGGCGCTGGCGCTGGAAAAGCGCGGCTGCGAGGTGAAGGACTGCCAGGGCGAGATACTGGCGGTGCGCGCGGTCAAGACGCCGGAGGAAGTGAAATGCCTGCTGGCCTCGATGGCGGGCGCCGAGGCCGCGGTGGCGGCTGTGCGCGAGGCGATCAAACCCGGCGTTTCCGAGAACGAGCTCTTCGCCCTCATGTATGGCGAGGTGATCCGGCAAGGCGGCGAGTTCATCGAAACCCGGCTGCTCACTTCGGGACAGCGCACCAATCCATGGTTCAACGAGGCGAGCGGGCGCAAGATCAGGCCGGGCGAGCTGCTGGCGCTCGATACCGATACGATCGGCTGCTATGGCTATTATTCCGATTTTTCGCGCACCTTCCGCTGCGGGCCCGGAAAGCCGACGCCCTATCAGAAGTCGCTCTACCGCATGGCGCACGACCAAGTGCAGCACAATATCGGCATCGTGAAGCCCGGAATGGCCTTCCGCGAGATCGCCGAGAAAGCGTGGAAGATCCCGGACCGCTTCGTCGACCAGCGCTACACCTCGGTCATGCACGGCGTCGGCATGCATGGCGAAACGCCTTTCATCGCGCACGCGATGGACTACGAGACCTATGGCCGCGACGGCATCATCGTGCCCGGCATGGTGGTGAGCGTGGAAAGCTATATCGGCGAGAAAGGCGGTCGCGAGGGCGTCAAGCTCGAGGATGAGATCCTGATCACCGAGACCGGCACCGAACTGCTCTCGCGCTTCCCGTATGAGGATGAGTTTCTTGACAATTAGCGCCGACGCATCGACAGCACATTCCGCATGAAAATGCCCATTTCCATCCGACGCGGCACGGTGGCCGCGGTGTTCATCGATCTCCAGGAGGAGCATCGCAAGGACAAGCGCTATCTGGTCGAGGGCTTCGCCGACATCCTCGCCAATGTGCGGCGCCTGCAGGAGGCGGCGCGGCGCAATTTCGTGCCGCTCTACCACTGGGCCTATATCGTCGATCTCGCCGAGGCGCGGCCCTTCCATCCGGTGGACGGGAGCGGCAAGTCGGCCTTTTCCGACAAGGACGATCCGCTAACCGCGATCTGCCATGAAGTGGCGCCGCAAGATGGCGAAGCCATGCTGGTCAAGCAGGAAGCCAGCGCCTTCGGCAAGAACGATTTTGCCGACCAGCTCAAGGTCTCCGGCATCGAATGGCTAGTGATTGCCGGCGTCTGGACCGAGGCCTGCATCGACGCGACCGTGAAGGACGCGGTGGCGCGGGGTTTTCGCGTGCTTTTGGTCAAGGATGCCTGCGGCAGCGCGAGCGCGGCCATGCACCAGACCGGCATCCTCAACCTCGCCAACCGTCTCTATGGCGGGGCCGTTACCAACACGCTCGACGCCTGCCGGCTGATGGCGGGAGACACCGTGAAGGTATGGCAGGTCGAGGGTTCGGTGCCGCTGCGTTTCACCTTCGAGAACGCGGCGCAGCTCTACGCAGAGCTTTGACGGCAGTGACCAGCGCCCCAACCGATCCGGCGAGCCGCGGCAAATATGCCGACCGGCTCGATCCGGAACTCTGGGATTATATCGACAAGATCAACAGCTGGTACCCGCCGGAGATCGTTGCAGCACCGATTGCCGAGCAGCGCGCGGTCTATGATCGGATGTGCGTCGCGTTTCACCAAGGTCATCCGGAAGGCGTGACGACCAGCGACGGCCTGGTATCGACGACTGCGCATGCGATCCCGATCCGATACTACCGCATGGCGGACAAGGCGGCGGCGGCGATCGTCGTCTATTACCATGGCGGCGGTTGTGTTCTTGGCGACCTCGACAGCCACGACGACATCTGCGCCGAGATCTGCGCCGGCACCGGTTTCGAGGTGGTCTCGGCCGACTACCGGCTGGCCCCGGAGCACCTGCATCCAGCCTCCTTCGACGATGCGCTGGCCGTGTTCGAATGGGTCGCGGCGACCAGCACGCTGCCGATCGTGCTTTGCGGCGAAAGCGCCGGCGGCAACCTCGCCGCCGCGGTGGCGCAAGCGACGCGGCGCCATGAACGGCACGCTGTTGGCCAGATGTTGATCTATCCGGAGCTGGGCGGCGACGAGACCGGGCGCTCTTATGTCGAGCATGCCGAAGCGCCGCTGCTCAGCGTCAGCGATATCGAGTTCTACCGCCGTATCCGGTCCGCGCCCGGGCAGGCTTTGGACGACGCGAAATTCTCGCCGCTCAGGGATAGCGACCTCTCCGGCCTGCCGCCGACGATCATCGTCACCGCCGAATGCGATCCGCTGTCGTCGGACGGTGAGGTCTACCGTGACCGCATCCTCGCCGCCGGCGGGCAGTCGTGGTGGCGCGAGGAGCCGCGGCTGGTGCACAGCTTTCTGCGCGCTCGAACGACCGTGCCGCGCGCGGCGGAGGCGTTTCGGAGGATTGTCGCCGATATTGACGCGCTCGGCGCAGCGACGAAGCGCTGATCTTTCCCTTAGGAGCGTTGAGAGAGATCCTGCAGGGCAGATGGCCTGTGAAGGATCGCGGCGCCGGAAGATCAAGATTCCTCGCCCCACGTAAGTGGGGAGAGGTGGCTCGGCGAAGCCGAGACGGAGAAGGGAGCGCCTTACGAAGGCTCCCCTCTCCGTCCGCTTCGCGGCCACCTCTCCCCGCCTTTGGCGGGGCGAGGAACCCAAGCTTGGTTACCCTGCGGAACAGCGCACAAGAACTGCGGAAAACCAAACATTTCGCCGCAGAAAGCGGACCTATCATCCCCTCGCAGGCAACGGCGTCCCGGCGGTCGCATCCGCCCCCGCGCCTGGCGACCATGGGGCGCCGTTGGCTCGTGCAAGTCGTTGCCCCAACAGGCCGCTGCGTGGGCAACGTGCGCCAACAACAGAGGGAACGACAATGAAATTCATGCTGACCGACAGAAGACTGCACCCGCGTGCCAAGCCGATCGCCGACGATTTCAAGAAGGGCGCGATCAGCCGGCGGGAATATCTGGCTTTGATGGCCGCCTTCGGCGTCAGCGCCGCCGGCGCCATGGCGCTGGGCGGTATCGCTCCCTCACCTGCCCGCGCCGCCGAGCCAAAAAAGGGCGGCGTGCTGCGCGTGGCGATGAACGTCAAAGGTTTTAAAGACCCGCGCACCTTCGACGGCGTCGAGATGTCGAATGTCGCGCGCCAGTGCAACGAATATCTGATGCGCTGGAAAACCGACTTCAGCTTCGAGCCCTGGCTGCTGGAAAGCTGGGAAACCAGCGACGACGCCAAGACGATCACGCTTCACGTGCGCAAGGGCATCACATGGTCGAACGGCGACATTTTCAACGCCGACGACGTGATCCACAACCTCAACCGCTGGTGCGATGCCTCGGTCGCCGGCAATTCGGTCGCGGCGCGCATGGGCGCGCTGGTCAATGCCGACACCAAGAAACCTGTCGACGGCGGCATCCAGAAGATCGATGACTACACCGTCAAGCTCAACCTGCCCAAGCCCGACATCTCGCTGATCGCCGGCATGGCCGACTATCCGGCGCTGATCATGCACCGCACCTATGAGGGCGATGCCGATCCGAACAAGGCTTTGGCCATCACCACCGGCCCTTGCGAGCTGGTGAGTTGGGACGCCGAGACGGGCGCGGAGGTGAAGCGCAAGGACAAGCCCTGGTGGAAGGGCGAATTCTATCTCGACGGCATCAAATGGATCGACTACGGCTCCGATCCCAACGCCATGCTGTCGGCCTTCGAATCCGGCGAAATCGACACCGACCACGAAACCGCCTCGGATGCCGTGTCGCAGACCGAGCAGATGGGCCTGCAGAATTCCGAGATCGCCACCGGCTCGACCATCGTCGCGCGTTTCAATGTCTCCAACGCGCCCTATGACGACGTCAAGGTGCGCCGCGCCGCCCAGTTTGCCGTCGACAATGCGGCCGTGCTGAAGCTCGGGCTCGACGGCCGCGGCAAGCCCGCCGACAATCACCATGTCGGCCCGATGCATCCGGAATTCGCCGATATCGGCCCGGCCAAGCGCGATGTCGAGCAGGCCAAGAAGCTGATTTCGGAATCCGGCAAGGCCGACCACGAATATGAGCTGATCTCGGTCGACGTCGAATGGCAAAAAAGCACCGCCGACGCGATCGCAGCTCAAATCCGCGAGGCCGGCCTGAAGATCAAGCGCACCGTGTTGCCGGCCGCGACCTTCTGGAACGACTGGGCCAAGTTCCCCTATTCCTGCACCGAATGGCTGGGCCGCCCGCTTGGCGTGCAGGTGCTGGCCTTGGCCTACAAATCGGGTGGTGCCTGGAACGAAAGCGCCTATGCGAACAAGGAGTTCGACGAGCTTCTCGACAAGGCGCTTGCCACGCCGGACGCCGCCCAGCGCAAGGAAATCATGGCCAAGATCGAGACCAATCTGCGCGACTCCGGCATCATCATCCAGCCCTACTGGCGCTCGGTCTACCGCACCTACCGCAAGGGCGTGCAGGGCTGCGAACAGCACCAGGCGCTCGAGCAGCATTTCGAGAAAGTCTGGCTGGAGTCCTGATCCTCCCAGGACCGGGCGGCCGGCGCGACCTTCCCGTCGCGTCGGCCGTTTGTCATTTGCCAGCGATTGCCTTTCAGCTCAGATTGCGCCGACCGGTCCCCGCCGGCGCGGAACTTCAAGACCGGCGCGCCGGCGCCGAATTCCGACGTGATCGACGCGCTGGAGATGTGCGAACGTTCGATCCGGCTGTCGGACGAGCCAGGTACCACGGCCCACTCGGCCGCCCGCATTTGCATATCTACCTGCTCGAAATGTCGACGCAGCCCGAACGCGGCATGCGCTCGGCGGAGAGGCTGGGCACGCCGCGGCGTTCCTTACAAGAGGATCGCCCAAGCCTTGAAGCCCGGTCCTGATGGTCTACGAGAAGATCTCCGCCAGTTCGTCGACACTGGTGCCTTCCTTGACCCGGCGCAGCTCGACATAGGTGACCGCGATAGCCACCGAGATCACCGCGGAGAAGATGGTCGACAGTAGACTGCTGCCGACCGCGCCGACGATGATCCCCCTGGTAGTAATTCCGCCACTCAGCACGGCGGCTTGGAACAGCAAGGTGAAAATCACCTGAAGCGCCATTGCCGCTATGCCGATGACCAGAAACAGGAAAAATATCCGCCAGCGGCTCCCCTTCGTCAGAGTTCTGCTTCGTGAAATCGCGGCGAAGACACCGGGTCTTTCCTGGACCACGACGGGCACAGCGACCGATATGCTGATCAACCACATAGCCATGGGAATCATGGCCAGAAGCGCGATAATTCCGCCAGCGATCGGTATGATCATTGCGACGACACCGAGCACTAACACCGCCAGAACCAATGCAAGAATGATTACGAGACCAGTTCCAAGCGTGGGAAAGAAACTGCGCAGCGCGATCTGTATGCAGTCGCCAATTGCCGGGCGCTTGCCGTTCAGATCCTCGATTGTGGCTCGCACCAGCGCAGCTTGCGCGAGAAAAGCCAGCGCCAGAAGGACCAGACCAGCGACTAACGAAACAACACCGTAAGTCCCTACGGTCGACCTTTCGAAGGTGGCGATATCGCCACTGCCTGTCATCCTGGCAACCTGCGTGAAGTTCCAGATATTGTATAGCAGCGCAGGCAGCATCGAAAAAAGGCCGACGATAGCCGCTAGCGTAGCGAAGCTGCGACCGATAACCGAAAAAGTATTGCTGAAAGCCCGGCCGATGCTGAACTTTTCTAGCCTGCCGCTTGCAATCGATGCCATGTTACATTTCCCCCTTAATGGATCTGCAAAACTCGAAAAGTATAAACCACCAACATTGATACTTGCGGTTGGGCCCGCTTGCAATTGTCATGGCGTATTGCCAGTGTCGGCCCGAACCGCAGGTTGCAGGGGGAACGAGCGGGTGACAGCCGCAGGGACGGAAGAGGCCGAACGGCTGGCGCAGTTGCACAAGCAACTGCTGGGGGACGATTCGATCCAGTTCGGGCTGCCGACCTATGTGCGGCCCGAGCCGCCGGAGTGGCTGAAGCCCTTTCTGGATGGCTTGGCAAAGCTCGGTCCCTATATGATCTATCTGTTCTGGGGCGCGGTGATCATCGGCGTCGCGATCATTGCTTTTCTGCTTTTCCTCGAGGCGAAAGGCGTTGCCTGGCGCCTGCCATGGCGGCGGAAACGCGAAGAGACCGAAGCGAAGGAAGAGTGGCGCCCTGACGCGGGGGCGGCCCAGGTCCTGCTCTCCGAGGCCGATGCGCTCGCCGCGCGCGGCGAGTATGACGAGGCGGTACATCTTCTGTTGCGCCGCAGCGTCTCAGACATCGCCACCAGGCTGCCGGATTTCCTGCGTCCGTCTCTCACCGCGCGCGATATCGCCGCGGCGGGTTCGATCCCCACCCGGCCCCGCGCCGCCTTCAGCGAGATCGCGCGCATTGTCGAGGCAGCCTTGTTTGCCCGCCGACCCGTCGGGGTCGAAGGCTGGCGGCAGGCGCGCGGCGCCTATGAGCGTTTCGCCTTTCGGGACGCCTGGGCATGAGCGCGCAACCGACCGAGGCGGCCGCGGAGCCGTTCAGCCGCAAAACCCTGTTCTGGGGCATTTTCGCCAGCCTGCTGGCGGCGGCCGGATTTTTTCTTCTGTCCACCTACGCGCCGGATTTTCGCCAGCCCCAAGGCGGCGCCACGCCGCTTTCGAAAGGCGGCACCGGCTATGCCGGGCTTGTCGAGTGGCTGAAGCTGACCAATGGACAGGCGCCGCCGATGGAACGTGGCGAGAAGGACCTTGCCTCCCCACTGGCATCGACTTTCCTGCTCGTCGTCACCATCGCGCCGGGCAGCGACCCGGCCGCGCTCGATCGCCTCATCAAGCTGCGCTCCGGCAAGGACACGCTCTTCGTCCTGCCGAAGTGGCAGACCTTACCCTTGTTCAGCCATGACGGCTGGGAGACCAAGATCGAGCGGCTGCCCAACAACGTCGTCAACGACTGGCTCGGCCGCATCGCCAAGGCTAAGCTCGGCGAGGCAAAGAGCACGCTCTCGCAGATCAACATCGCCGGCCGCATGGTACCCGCGCCGGACGAGCTGCAATGGGTGGCGGACGAGCATCCGCTGATCGCGGCGGGCGACGGCAAGGCTATCCTGACCGAACTCGACAACGAACCCTTTTACATCCTCACCGACCCCGATTTCATCAACAACTTCGCGCTGAAGGACGAGCAGACGGCGATCGCCGCGCTCGACCTGATCGCCATGCTGGAGCCCGCCAAGGGCGCCGTCATGTTCGACCTGACGCTGCACGGCATCGGCCAGAAATACGATCTTGCCAAGCTTTTGGTCGAACCGCCCTTCCTGGCGCTGACGCTCTCGGTGCTGGTGGCGGCCGCGCTCGCCTTCTTTCACGGGCTCGGCCGCTTCGGTCCGCCGCGCGCCGAAGGGCGCGCCATCGCCTTCGGGAAGCGGGCGCTGGTCGACACGACGGCAATGCTGTTGAAGCGCGCCGGGCGGCTGCAGGGGCTCGGCGGCCGCTATGCAACGCTGATGCGCCAGCGCGCCGCCGCGCTGCTTGGCGCGCCGCATGGGCTGCAGGGCGAGGCGCTCGACCGCTGGCTCGATTCCCGCGACGGGGGCGAAGCGCACGGCTTCACCGCGCGGTTCAAGGCAGTTAACGATTCCAACAGTTTGGCCGGAATGCATGAAGCAGCGGAGAAGCTGCATGACTGGACGGCAAGGAGGCTCGGTGAACGTCGATGAAGTGAAGGCCCTGGCGAGCGCGATCAGGGAAGAAGTCGCGAAAGCGATTACCGGACAGCGCGACACGGTCGACCTGATGCTGACGGCGCTGTTTGCCGGGGGGCATATCCTGCTCGAAGGCCCGCCCGGCACCGCCAAGACCATGACGGCGCGCTGCTTCGCCCAGGCGCTCGGCGTCGCCTATGGCCGTATCCAGTTCACGCCCGACCTGATGCCCGGCGATATCGTCGGCGCCAACATCTATAATTTCCAGACCGGGCAGTTCACGCTGACGCGCGGCCCGATCTTCTGCGATCTCTTGCTCGCCGACGAAATCAACCGCACGCCGCCAAAGACGCAGGCCGCCCTGCTCGAGGCCATGCAGGAACACGCAGTCACCTTCGACGGCACCACGCATCCGCTGGGTCGGAATTTCATGGTGGTGGCGACGCAGAACCCGATCGAGCATCAGGGCGTCTATCCGCTGCCCGAAGCGCAGCTCGACCGCTTCCTGTTCAAGCATCGGGTGAGCTATCCGGACCTGAGGGAAGAGCGCGACATCATCGTCCATCACGGCGGCGGCTCCGCCTCGCACGATATCGGGCAATACGGCATCAAGGCGCAGACCGACCGCAAGACGCTGGAAGCTGCTCTCGCCACGGTCGGCGAAGTCACGCTGGTCGACGATGTCGTCGGCTATATCGCGGCCCTTGTGCGCGGCACGCGCGAAAGCCCCGACCTCGAGGTCGGCGCCAGCCCGCGCGCGGGCGCCATGCTGGCCCGGGCCGCGCGCGCCAGGGCGGCGCTCGAGGGCCGCAACTACGTCATCCCGGACGACGTCAAGGCTTTGGCCGTGCCGGCACTGCGCCACCGCGTCGTGCTTTCGCCGGCCGCGCAGATCGATGGCCGGCTGGTTGAGCAGATCGTGTCCGACCTCGTCGACAATACGGAAGCGCCGCGTTGATCTATCCGAGCGGCCGAGCGGTCTGGGCAGCGGCGGCGGGGGCAATCCCCGCCTTCCTGATCGCGCTCGCTTTGCCGCATGTCTGGTATCTCGGCCTGTTGTGGATCTGCGTGCTTCTCGCCTTCCTGGCGGTGGACGCTGCCGCAGGCAGAGGCCGCGCCTCACTCGATGCCACGCTGACGGCGCCGCCGCAGGTGGGTATCGGCGGGCGCTTCACGTTGCACATCGCGGCCGGTGTCGGGGCAAAGCTACGGCGCCTGCTGGCGCGTGTCGGGCACGACCAGCGGCTGCAGCCGGTCGCGGGCACCGGCGGCGCGCTGCCGGCCAATGGCGGCACGCTCGATCTCGAATTCGAGGCGATCCGCCGCGGCATCGCCAGCTTCGACCGGCTGTGGCTGCGCTGGCAGGGCCCGTTCGGCCTGATGTGGAACCAGGTCATATTGCCGGTCGACCGCAAGATTGCGGTGCTGCCCAACGTCAACAGCGCACGCGACGAGGCGATCACGCTCTTGCAGCGCTCGGCCCTTGCCGACGGCCATGCGCAGAAGCGTGCCGGCCAGGGCCGGGAGTTCGAGTCGCTGAAGGACTACCAGCCCGGCATGGGCCGGCGCATGATCGACTGGAAGCGCAGCGCCCGGCACGGCAAGCTGCTGGCGCGCGAGTTCCGGATCGAGGAGAACAACAACATCGTTCTGGCCATCGATAGCGGCCGGCTGATGTGCGAGCCGGTCGACGGCGTGCCGAAAGTCGACCGCGCGGTGACGGCGGCGCTTCTGTCGGCCTTCATCGCGCTCAAGGGGGGCGATCTCGTCAGCCTGTTTTCCTTCGACGCCAGGCCGCGTGTCTCCAGCGGCGCGGTGCGCGGCTCGCCGAGCTTCACCATGATCCAGAAGCGCGCCGCCGAGATCGACTATTCGACCGAGGAGACCAACTTCACCCTGGCGCTCACCACGCTGTCGGCGAAGCTCGACCGGCGCTCGCTGGTCATCGTCTTCACCGATTTCGTCGATCCGATCAGCGCCGAACTGATGCTGCGCACCGTAGGCCGATTGACCGAGCGGCATCTGGTGCTGTTGATGCTGATGAAGGATGTGGAACTCGAAACGCTGGCCGACATGGCGCCGGCGGCGCCCGAGGATGTCGCCCGCTCGGTCACCGCCGGCGACCTCTTGCGGCAGCGGCAAGTGGTGATCGGCAGGCTCAGGCTGCTTGGCGCGCATGTCATCGAGGCCGACCACCAGCGGCTCGGTCCGGCGCTGGTTGAGCGCTATATCCAGCTCAAGTAGGAGAACCTTCTATGACGCTGTCCACCGGCACCGATGCCGTGCGCCAGTCGCTGGCCAGCTTCCGCCAGGAGCGCGAGGCCGACTGGAAAGCCTTCGAGGCGCTGCTGGCGCGCGTCGAGAAGCGCGCGCCGCGCGCGCTCTCGGAAGACGAGCTGCTGTCGCTGCCGCTCCTCTACCGGTCGGCGCTGTCCTCGCTCTCGGTGGCGCGCGCGACCTCGCTCGACAGCGCGCTGATCGCCTATCTCGAGGCGCTGTGCCTGCGCGGCTATTTCTATCTCTATGGCGCTCGGCGGTCTTTGAAGACGCGCATCGGCGACTTCTTTCTGCACGATTGGCCGGCTGCGATCCGCGACCTTTGGCGCGAGGTGTGGACATCGGTCGGGTTGACGGCGATCGGCGCGATCGCCGGCTATCGGCTGGTCGCCGCCGACAAGCGCTGGTACGACGCCATCATCGCGCCGAGCCTGGCGGGCGGGCGCAACCCGGATTCGTCGGCTGAGACGCTGCGCAGCGTGCTTTATGGCGGCGGCGACCATTTCCTGTCGGGGTTCGCCGCCTATCTCTTCACCCACAACACGCAGGTCTCGATCCTGGCCTTCGCGCTGGGCTTCGCCTTTGCCGTGCCGAGCGTGCTGATCATCCTGATGAATGGCTGCATGCTCGGCGCCATTTTCCAGATCTATGCCGCCAAGGGCCTAGGCTTCGAGCTCGGCGGCTGGCTTTCGATCCACGGCACGACGGAGCTGTTCGCCATCGCCATCGCGGGAGCTGCCGGAATGCGCATCGGCACCAGCATCGCCTTTCCCGGCGAGCTGACCCGCATGGCTGCCGCGGCGCGGGCCGGACGCGTCGCGGCAACCGTCATGATCGGCGTCACGGTGATGCTGCTTTTTGCCGGACTGTTGGAAGGCATCGGCCGGCAGACGATCACCAGCGACCTCGCCCGCTATTCGATCGGCGGCGGCATGCTGGCCTTGTGGATCTGCTATTTCTATCTCTTCCGGATGTTGCGGTATGGCGACCGCTAGGACAGCAAAGGTCAAGAACCCGGCAGTGCTGATCCGCCCGCTGGTCACGCCGGAAGGCGTCGACCTCAGGGTCAAGCTGGCCGACGCCGGCACCCGCGCTTCGGGCTTCCTGCTCGATGTGGTGATCATCATCGTGGCGGCGGTCGTGGTAAGCCTCGTCGCGCTGTTCGGCCTTGGCGGGCTTGGCATACACGATGCCGAACCGCTGTTCATCGTCTGGATCATCTTCATCTTCTTCCTGCGCAACGTCTATTTCATCGCCTTCGAGGCTGGCCGGCGGGCAGCCACGCCGGGCAAGCGCATGGTTGGCGTGAGGGTCGCGTCGCGCAGCGGCGCCGGCCTCACGCTCGACCAGGTCATCGCGCGCAACCTGATGCGCGAGATCGAAGTGTTCCTGCCGCTGTCGATCCTCGCCGCGCGCGCCAGCGCCGACGTCGCCGACACGCTGACGACCATCTTCGGCCTGGTGTGGGCGCTGCTGTTCTCGCTGTTCCCGCTGTTCAACCGCGACCGGTTGAGGATCGGCGACCTGCTTGCCGGCACCTGGGTGGTCGAGGCGCCGAAAGTGGCGTTGCTCGAGGACCTGTCGCTGCGCAACGACCCGGTCGCGGCCGGCTTCCAGTTCAGCCCCGCGCAGCTCGACACCTATGGCATCGCCGAACTGCAGAAGCTTGAGGAAGTATTGCGCCGCGACGATCATTCGGCGCTGAAGGCGGTGGCGGAGACCATCGCCCGCAAGATCGGCGCCAAGGTCGAGCCAATCGATTCAAAGGCTTTCCTCACCGCCTATTACGGCGAGCTGCGCGCGCATCTGGAGCGCAAGCTGCTGCTTGGGAATAGGAAGGCGGATAAGTACGCGCGGTAGGTTGGAGCTCTCAGTATGTCCACCACGATCAGCCAAGCCGAGAGCGCCAGGATAGAAAGCGCAATTCAGGCAGCAGTCTCTGGATCGTGGGAGGAATTTGCGAAACTCACCGACGAACCGTTTCCAAACGATGCGTCGATGAAGGAGCAATTCGAAGATTCCTATCCCCGGCTCAAGCAGGCCAGGGGAAATTGGCAAATGACCTCAGACATAGGTATCGTGCCTGAAGATGGGACGCGCGTGATCACAGTCATACTCAAAGCACCGCCCAACGTGGATATCGTCCTGACACTGCACAGCACAAGCGATCGGGATGACAGCGCCATCAGCATTTGGACGTTTTTTCAGCAGCTGAATTTGGACGATTAGGCCCTAGCCTACCCCACCCACTTCTCGTAATCCGACACCAGCAGGTGCAGCGGCGCCACATCCTCGTCGATGTTGGAGAAGCGGCCGATCGGGTCGCGGAAGACGTTGTCGGTGAGGTCGTCATTGACGGTCGAGACCTCGCCGATCAGCACGTCCTTGCCCTCGGCCCAGAAGGCGTGCCAGACGCCGGGCAGCAGCGTCACGCTCTGGCCCGGATCGAGCTTCAGCAGCCCGCCCGCCGGCAATCTGGTGATGGTGCCGTCGACCGGCACCGAGACTTCGGCCTTCGGGTCGATGCCGCCGTCGCGGTCGTGCATGAACAATTCCAGCACCAGCTTGCCGCCGCCGCGGTTGATGATGTCCTCGGCCTTGATGTTGTGGCGGTGCATCGGCGAGAGCTGGTCCTTGCGCGAGATCATGATCTTTTCGGCATAGAGCATGCCCATGCCGAGCTTCATGTCCTCGTAACGGCCGTTGCGCACGGTGAAGAGGAATAGCCCGAGCTCGTCGAACTTCTCCTGGCCGTAGTCGGTGATGTCCCAGCCGAGACGCGAGGTGAAGATCGCTGCGGAGTCGGCCTTGTGCGCCTTCATCTCTTCCGGCGACCAATAGGCGAAGGGCGGCATGATATAGCCGAAGGAGCGGATGAAGGCGTCGGCTTCGCGGATGATATCGTTGATCTTGGAGCGCTTCATGGGTTCTCTTCCTTCCGGCCGCCGCCTGCTGAAATCTCTCCTTCCGAATAGCCCAATGCCGGTCCTCTGTCGACGCAAACCGACGGGTCTGGCCTCGTGACATAGGCCGAATTCGGGCCCATAAACCCAACTGATTTGTTTTAACGCAATGTCTTTGCCCCACAGCGGATCGCCGCTCGGAAGACATGCTCGGACGGGTGATCTCATGCCAAGAATAGACGACCTCGACACACCGGCGATCCTCATCGATGCCGCCCGCGCCGAGGCGAACATCAAAAAAGCGCAGGCCCATGCGGACGCTCACGGTCTGAAGCTCCGCCCGCATATCAAGACGCACAAGCTGCCTTACTGGGCGAAGAAGCAGGTGGCGGCGGGCGCTGTCGGCATTACCTGCCAGAAGATCGGCGAGGCCGAGGTGATGGCTGATGCCGGGCTGACCGACATTTTTCTCCCTTACAACATCCTTGGTCGCGCCAAGCTGGAGCGGCTGAAGGCGCTGCATGGGCGCGTGACGCTATCGGTGACGGCGGACAGCCGTGACACTTTGGAGGGCCTTGCCGCCACCTTCACAGACGCGGGCCATCCGCTGCAGGTGCTGGTCGAGTGCGACACCGGCATGGGCCGCTGCGGCGTGCAGAGCGCCGACGAAGCGCTGACGCTGGCGAAAGTGATCGACCAGGCCAAGGGCCTCGCCTTCGGCGGATTGATGACCTATCCGGCGGCGGGGCGCGGCGCCGAGGCGGACGCCTGGCTGAAGACCGCGCGCGGCGCGCTTGCCGCGGCGGGGCTCGAATGCGAACGCATCTCCAGCGGCGGCACACCGGACATGTGGCGCTCCGGCGAGGACAGCATCGTCACCGAATACCGGCCCGGCACCTACATCTATCTCGACCGCTACCAGGTCGCCAAAGGCGTCGGCACGCTGAACGACTGCGCGCTGACCGTGCTCGCCACGGTGGTCAGTCATCCTACGCCGATCCGCGCCATCCTCGACAGCGGCAGCAAGGCGCTATCGTCCGACACACTCGGCCTGCCGGAATTCGGCGAGCTGCTCGGCGTGCCGGGCGCCCGCGTCACCGGCTTGAGCGAAGAGCACGGCACCGTCACGCTTTCGGACGGCGCCAAGCTGCGCATCGGCGACCGCGTGCGCGTCGTTCCCGATCATTGCTGCGTGGTGACGAATTTGTTCGACCAGGTGCATCTGGTCGACGGTGACAAGGTGCTGGAAACGCTGCCGGTGGCGGCGCGTGGACGAATGGGGTGAGCGGCTTTTCCTTCTCCCCTTGTGGGAGAAGGTGGATCGGCGCGTTAGCGCCGAGACGGATGAGGGGTGCTCCAGCGGAGCGAGGCGCTGGCTTTCCCTGGAACACCCCTCATCCGGCCGCTTCGCGGCCACCTTCTCCCACAAGGGGAGAAGGGGGAGCCCGTTCCGCCTGCCTCGCGGCAACTCTGCGCATTGCGGTTACCCGCCGCCTGAAAATCTCCGTGCGCATGGCCATCACGTGCAGGGCGAAGAACAGTACCGTGAAGCCGAGCGCCATCACGGCCAACGGCCAAAGCATCGAGGGGTCGATGGTCGGACCGCCGAGGCGGAAGACCGAGGCCGGCTGGTGCAACGTGTTCCACCAGTCGACCGAGAATTTGATGATCGGGATGTTGATGAAGCCGACCAGCGTGATGATGGCGGCGGCCCAGGCGGCGCGGCCGGCATCGTCCAGCGCACGGGTCAGCGCGATGATGCCGAGATACATCAGGAAAAGCACGAAGACCGAGGTCAGCCGCGCGTCCCACACCCACCAGGTGCCCCACATCGGCTTGCCCCAGATGGAACCGGTAATCAGCGCCAGCGCGGTGAAGGTGGCGCCGATTGGGGCCGCCGCTTTCAGCGCGACATCCGCCAGCGGATGACGCCAGACCAGCGTGCCTAGCGCCGAGATCGCCATGATCGTGTAGCACATCATGGCGAGCCAGGCGAAAGGCACGTGGATATACATGATGCGCACCGTGATGCCCTGCTGGAAATCCTCCGGCGCGGTGAAGCTCATATAGAGGCCGACGGCGAGCAGGATCGCCGCGACCGCCACCAGCCACGGAATGACCTTGTCGGCCAGCCCGACGAAGCGCGTCGGGTTGGCGAGATCGATCCAGCCGGCAAGGCGTGAGGTGGTGTCGCTCATGCCGACCTAAATAGACCGGAGATTGGTCTGGGGCAATCGGGGGAAGGCGTCGCAGGAAGAGGCACCCTGCCTCCTCCCCTTGTGGGAGAAGGTGGATCGGCGCGTCAGCGCCGAGACGGATGAGGGGTGTTCCAGCGGAGTGAGACGCAGGCTTTCCCTGGAGCACCCCTCATCCGTCGCCTTCGGCGACACCTTCTCCCACAGGGGGGGCTTTGCACGGGGGAGTGAGTTCTGTTTGTTGGGCTAATGAGGCGGTTTTTTAAGGCCCAGGGGAGCGGTTTTGGGCGGCTTTGCGGGGCATTTGCCGGGTTAGGCGGCCGATCCGCTGGACTGCGGACGCACTCATGCTCGTCTCTCAGCAGGTGGAAAGAGGGCGCCGATCATGGTCCTTAGATTGTAAGCGCAGGCCGCCAGCATGCACTGCGTGCGGTTGGCGGCCAGGTTGAAGAAGCGCACGCGCCGCATGCCATAGTGCTCCTTGAATACGGCGAACGGCCGCTCGACCGCCGCGCGCACCTTGGCGATCAGCCGGTTGCGCAGCTTTTGGCGCGGCGGCAGCTCGGGGTGATGCTTGTTGGCCCGCCGCATCAGCCGATCCTTGATGTTGGCCTCGGCTAGCCGATCGTGCCTGGCGTGGGTGTAATAGGCCTGATCGCCATAGGCCGCCTTCTCGTCGCCGCAGATCAGCTGGTCGGCCGGCTCGGTGTCGGTGAGCGAGGCGTCGCTCACCTCGACGCGCCGGATGATGGTGTGCGCCTGGTCAGCGCCGATGTGCA